>JBIJBD010000025.1:0-18980 GCA_044345395.1 Crocinitomicaceae bacterium
TAGAGGTCCTAATATTAGTAATTTAATAAACCCTGATGACGCAGGATTAACCTTAACAACTCACGTTCCTGGATCTGAAACCGGATTTACAAACAACAGCAGTCCGCGGTTCAACAATTATCCGCCCATTTTATTGTGTAACAACGAAGAAAAAATCATTGATCATTCCGCTACAGATCCAGATGGCGATTCATTGGTTTACGGTTTAATTACACCATTTACTGGTGGTTCATCGGCAAATCCTGCACCTAACCAAGCCTTGCCACCTCCTTATTTTCCAGTTCAATGGATAGGTCCATTCAATGCACAATCCCCACTTGGTCCGGGCTCAGTAACATCTATCAATCCTCAAACAGGAATTTTAACGGTTTATCCAAATATGATAGGTTTATTCGTAGTGGGAGTGGTGGTTAAAGAATACAGAAATGGAGTGTTGGTGGGACAAACTATTCGCGATTTTGTATTTCGAGTATTTAATTGCAATATTACTTTACAAGCGATTCTGCCTCAACAAGAAGATTTAGCAACGTTTGTTTCATATTGTCAAGGGTTAACCGTGCAATTTGAGAATAATTCATACGGAGGATCTTCATATTCTTGGGATTTTGGTGTTCCTGGTACAACAAGCGACGTAAGTTCAGTTTTTGCTCCGGTTTTCACCTATCCTGAGCCAGGAACGTATGAAGCACGCTTAATTGTCAATCCGGGTCAACCTTGTACGGATACTGCATATATGAGTGTTGTTGTAAATAATCCTTTTAGTATATCTTGGACCAGCCAAGATTCACTTTGTATTTTAAATCACTCGTTTGATTTTGTCGGAATTATGTCCAATCCATCAGCAAATTTTTCGTGGGTCTTTGATGCTGATGCACAAGTCGGCGATTTATCTTCATTGTTTATAAATGATGTAACCTTCACACAACATGGATTCCATACAATTACAATTAATGGAGACGATGGAGACTGTCAAACAAGCTTTACAGATTCAATTTTTATTTTTGATCTCCCCGTTAGTAGTTTTAATGCTCCTGTAAATGAGCAATGTTTAGGGTTGACTATACCTTTTGAGAACACCTCTCAAAACGCCATCTCTTACCTTTGGGATTTCGGAGAAAACAACAATCCTTCTGACCAATCAGCAGCATTTGAACCTACACATTTTTACAATAATCCCGGAAATTTTTCGGTACAATTGATTGCCAGTTCTTCACCTAGTTGCTCTGATACAAGCGAGGTGCAAATTACAGTGTTGGAGCCTTTAATTATGTCAATTTCACATGATGATTCTCTATGTATAACAGATGGTTTATTTGACTTTGAATCAACGGTTAGTGGTCCACCGAATTACACCTTGGAATGGATTTTCGGCGCTGATGCCAACCCTAGTTCGGCCACAACTCCGAATGTTGAAAACGTTCAATACAGCGATTTTGGTTTCCAACCGGTTATGCTAATCGGGCGTTATGATGTCTGTGCAGATACTGTTTTTTCAGTTGTTCGTGTTTTTGGTGAACCGACAATAAATTTTGTTTATGTGAATTCCTTGCAATGCGCACCTTCAACAGCAGTATTTGTAAATCAGAGTTTTAGTGATGGACCAGCAACCTATTCCTGGGTGTTTGGTGATGGAGGAGCGGCTCAAACGTTTAGTCCTAGTCATGTGTACACGGATGTTGGGAGTTATAGCGTCGGACTTACAATGATTACTTCAACTGGTTGCATAGATACGCTTTACATGTTACAACAGGACTTAGTTGTAGTGCACCCAAGTCCAGTGGCAGGATTTAGTGTAACACCTCAAATAACGGATATTTGTAATGCGGAAATTTCCTTTACCGATCAGTCCGAAGATGGCAACCAATACCTTTATTTATTCGACAATGGATTTGGTTCAACACAAGCTAACTTCACACATACATATACGAATACGGGATCTGATTATCCGCTGCAAATTGTAACCAATCAATATGGATGTTCAGATTCAGCAAGAAATACCGTAATGATAGAACCTTTCGCGATATATGTGCCTAATTCTTTTGTTCCCGACGGAAATGAAGTAAATGATATTTTTATACCGCGTAAAGATTTTGAAACCAATGGATGGCAATTTTCAGTTTATAATAAATGGGGAGAACGCGTATTTTATAGTGAAGAAACTGAGTTCGGTTGGGATGGAAAATACCAAGGTAGTATTTGCCAAGATGACACCTATATTTGGACCCTTAAGTATAGAGGGTGTGATTCACCTTATGAGTGGAAACTACTGCAAGGATTTGTAAATCTATTGAAATAACAATTTCTATTTTTTACGTAAAACAAAATTTTGTCCTAAATAAACTTTTCTAACCTGTTCATCTGCCGCTAAATCTTCAGCCGTACCGGATTTTAATATACTTCCCTCGAAGAGCAGGTATGCACGATCTGTAATAGACAAAGTTTCTTGAACATTGTGATCTGTAATTAGAATTCCAATATTTCTCTTCTTTAGTTCCCAAACAATACTTTGAATATCTTCCACGGCAATCGGGTCAACACCTGCAAAAGGTTCGTCAAGAAGAACAAATTTCGGATCGGTTGCAAGCGCCCGGGCTATTTCAGTTCGTCTCTTTTCTCCACCAGATAAGCGGTTTCCTAGGTTTTTTCTAACATGTTGTAAACTGAATTCATCGAGTAATTGCTCTAATTTCTGGTGCCTCGCACTTTTGTCAAGACTTGTCATTTCAAGAATAGCCATTATGTTGTCTTCAACACTTAGGTTTCTAAATACAGAAATTTCTTGAGGTAAATAACCAATACCCATTTGCGCTCTTTTATACATCGGCAGTTTGGTGATTTCTGTTTCATCAAGAAAAACTTTTCCTTTATCAGGTCTAACTAAGCCGACTATCATGTAAAAAGATGTAGTTTTTCCAGCACCGTTTGGACCAAGAAGCCCAACTATCTCTCCCTGATTTACTTCAAAAGATACATCACGAACAACTGTGCGACCTTTGTACGTTTTTTCAATATGTTGAGTATAGAGCTTCACAAAACGAAGTTATTAAAAATAGAGGTCGAATCGAAACAATATTCCCAATGGACTGATATTAGGAATTTGATGCGTGGCTCGATATACCAAGTCAACGCGTAAAAATTTGGCGATATTTTCAATTCCTACAGCGGTTTCTACATAGGGAATATTTCCAAACCTTCGAACAAAATCTGGTATAATCATTTCTTCTTGGTGCCTATCACTCATATCTCCATAGACCGCACGCACGTTAGTCACGAGTCGCAGCTTTAGTTTTTTAATACCTGGTAGGCGGTCAAACAACAATCCTTCCCAATGATTTTCAGAGAAAGCCATGATATAGCGGTCAGAAATGAATTCCAAGAAATTCATTTTATTAAAGGCTGTTGTTAGCAACCATAAGGATTGATTTCCTTCGTGAACTTTAAGAAATGGGTAGGCTGTATTTCCAAAAATATAACCCGCTGTCATTCCATAACGCATCCGACCCAAAGCACCTACTTGTGTATTATGTTCGAGTTGGAATTCAAGTTTCTGATAATTATATTGGCTTCCCATTATACCTTTTACACCAATTATTGCTTGTAGGGAAAGTATAGGATAAACAGAACGCATACTTGTCCGGTCAAAGGAACCGGCTATAAATTCTTCATCTTTTGTCCATCTGTAGCGAAAAAGAAATTCTGTTGTCTTAATTCTGTCTATACTCAAGGTATCTAATGTATTCAATGGATTTACTTTTCGGTAGTTTGCCAAACCTAAGGGTGTATATTCTTTCCATTCCGCACCGGCAAAAACAATAATATCTTTTTTAATATCTTTTTCCAGATTGGTCCCCACCTTTGTTACAAAAGTCAACTTATCCAATGCTCTCGTATTCAATGCGGTTCCAAATGTTGAGCCTACCGTTGCTGCAGTTGGTGATTGCCCGATTTGTTCGATGTCGTAATTGTAATAGGTACTCCACATACCCCTTTTTTTTGGTGAAATATTGTAACGTACAAGGCCACCATATTTAAATCGTTCATCACCAAAACCGTATGCCAATCTTCCTCCAAATTCAACCCTTCTCGAAAAATTATTCGAAGTACGCAATGCCAATGCCGTTCTAAATTTTTCAACCCGATTATAACTGAAAGTAAAAAAGGCGCTTCCTAATTCAAATTTTCCAAATGGCCAATATCCAGTTGTTGTAAAATAGGTGAAATTTTTAACTGTTTTGAAAAATGGTGTTTTTTCCAGTGAATCAATCATATTTCCGATCTTTACCTCTTGAAGGTTCAACGGAGTATGTCTGATCGAGTCCCAATAAGATTTACCTCTATTTTTTGCCCCCTCTTGAATTTCGATAGATGAATTCGAATTGTAGAATTCTGGCTCTCTCTTCGTGTTAACTTTAAAATTTCTTCGGCTACCGTATTTTCTTCCATAGAGTCCATAGATTTTAGAATCTTTGGTGAGTTTAAACTCTGCGATAATTTTTTCTTCCGTAAGCATCCATACCTCCTTTTCTACTTGATCAAATTCTTGCTCAAAGTAAAAATCTTGGATGTAGTTGAGGTTGGCATTATCTGATAAATTGGCATTAATTTTTTTGACCGCATAGGTTGTATCGTTAATCCACATCTCTCCAAAGAATGTCAAATCTCCTTTTCTTTTAGGTATAAACCTCAATTTATAACACCAATCATTATCAATAAAAGAAGAATCCTCTAGATAAAATTTGTAAAAATTACGAGCATATGGAGCAAGTGGAGAAATAAACGACTTATTGAACATGTCGTAAACATTGTCGTAGACATTCAGGTCTAGGTACATATCACCAAAAAACTGATTCACTTGTAGATTTTCAATTCCAGTTATTTGCGTTCCTTTTATTACTTCTCTTTTTTTCTTCGGATTATTTTTAAAATAAAAATCTGATACTGTTTCACTTAACACTACAGGCAGAAATTTTCCTGAACGATCATTTGAATCCAAAAAATCAAGTACTACATCTAATCTTTTTACAAGACCATTCGATTCGAAATTAGCATCTAAGTTATTTAGGTCTAATTGTATTTTATTGTAAAGTTCGTATTCATAGGCATCAAGTTTTTCTTTGTTGTTTATACTTTTATTATCAATCACTCGCTTATGTAGGCGTGTAGAAGGCATTTCATCTGGCGCTTTTAGTCGCACTTCTTTAAGTGTACCCGACAGTATGTTGAGTTCAATAAATAATTCTTGTTCTTTATCTTTTTGAATTTTAACTGTTTTTGAAATGTATCCTGAAAAACTAACTTTTATCGAATCTGTGGCGTAATACGTTTGTAAATAAAAGTTCCCGAGCGTGTCAGTGACAGTGCCAATTTTAGAGTCGTAAAATTGGATTTTGGCAAATGGCAACGGTTGTTTGTTCATCCCATCTAACACTTGTCCTTTAAGTGTTGTCTGTTGCCCGAAAGCAAAAGACCCAAGTAACAACGGGACGAATGCAATGAAAATCTTAAGAATTCGCTTCATCCTTTTCTAATTGTTTTTCAACCTTTACTGACACCAAAATACTTATCTCGTATAGAATATAAATAGGAATAGTTACTACAATTTGTGATATTACGTCTGGAGGTGTTATAATCGCAGCTAAAATTAAAATGACAACAATCGCATGTTTTCTGTATTTTTTTAAAAAGTCACTTCCGAATAATCCAATCCGTGTAAGAAAGTAACTAACAACAGGCAACAAAAAGAATAGTCCACAATAGAAAATGGTGGATAATATCATACTCATATATGAATTGATGGTGAAATTATTTTCAATTTGATTACTGATGGTAAAAGATCCAAAAAATTGAACGCTCAATGGGGCCACAATGAAATATCCGAAAAGAATGCCAATGAAAAACAATAGACTTATGTAAAAAACAATTCCTTTCACGTTTCGCTTTTCATTTACTTTTAATCCTGGTTCAATGAATTTCCATAGTTGATAGACGATAAAAGGGAACGCTCCGACTACTCCACCTAGGATACTGAGCATCATTGCGTAGGAGAATTGACCAGAAACCGTGGTGCTTTGCATTTTTACTGGGACGTCTTCAACACAGACACCTAGAACCTCGCAAAAGAATTGAAATGTAATAAAGTCTGCTTTCATCATGGAAAGAAATAGATAGTCCATTAGGAAACCTTGAAAAAACCATATAACTATGCCTACAACGAGAATGGCAGCTGCACTTCGTACCAATCGCCACCTTAATTCTTCGAGATGGCTTAAAAACGACATATTTGAGTTTTCTGACATTGGAACAAAGTTAAACAATACTTACAGATGAAAAGGATAATTCTTAAAGAACGTAAATTGTTTACGAACATAGATTAGAACTTTGTCAAACAAAAAAGAGGCATATGCAATATATCATCAAGAAAATACACTTCAACTCATTCAATGAGCGAATGATTTTGGAAACAGAGGTGAACAAAGAGAATTTTTGGTTTGAATCGTCAGTAGAGTTACCCATGGAGGCACTAAATCGGCTCATAAATACTTTTCAGCAAAATTTCTCAATGTATAATTTTTACGATCGACTAGAATCTGAATGTGTTTCCGAAGACTTTTATTATACTGCGAAATTCGAAACACTACAATGGACGCTTGAGGGCTCGTTGATTGAAGAATTCAAGGTAAATACGCCAAGAAAAATTTGTGCGTAACTAAAATTTACGGTTGGATATTTACAGTTTCTTCATTAACCTTTTCCGCCTCAATTTTAATAATTCCTTGTCCTACCTTATTTAATTTTTGTGCTTTAATGTCAAGTACAGCCACACCTGCCTGACCAAGCTGATAAATTTCGTTGAAATTAAAAGTTGCCATTCCGGCCGTATTTGTGTAAGCAGTATCGAATACAGCAACTTGTTGAGGAGTACCTGCCGTATTGGTACCATACAAAACAACCATGGCAGCATCTACAGGAACGTTGTTTTCGTCAAGCACATATATATTGGCAATCGTATCTTTTTTCTTTCGGCACGAGGTCAAACCTATAAGGCCAATGACTACGAAGGAGAATAATATTAATTTCATATTCAATTTAGTTTGGTAAATAAATGGTTTCAACAGAAGTGGTATGAATGCGACATCTTGTTTGTCCATATCCAACTTTGTTATTGTATTTCACGATAATATCAAAATATCCAGTGGTGTTTTCGTTTCCGTCACGGTATTTATCAAAATACTGATCCATGTCGATCACTGAAAATCCTGAAGAATTTGTAAAAGAGGTATCTACAAAATCTTGAGTCGGCGGATTACTCTGTTGATCTCCAATCACGATAACTTTAGCGCCGTTAATTAATTGATTGGTTGACGACCTGACAAATACCTTCAAAATTGCAGGATCTCTCGGCTCACATCCAGAAAATAGGATAAAAAGACCTAGAAGACCAGAGAAAACTAAAATTGACTTTTTGTTCATGACTCAAATTTAATTTAAAATATTGAAAACGTAAAAATTACTTACGCCATTTTTTGTTTTTTGTTACTGTAACGTTAACACGATACTGTTGTTTTTTTCTTGTTCAACAACAATAATATCTTCCCCTGTTAAATTTTGATATTGACCTTTCAACCGTAATACTCCTACACCATTTTGTCCAGGTTCATAGAGATTCGTTAAGTTAAAATACGCTTCACCTGCTCCGTTTGTCACTTTTGTATAATCTGCAACAATCTCCGCGGATGAATTGCTTGTCGGTTCAGCATATAGCCTAACTTGCGCAGCGCTTACAGGAATACCTCCGGTAGTTGCTACTTTAACGGTAACCATTGTTGTTTTCTCCTTGTAACAAGCGGTTAAACACAAGAACATGAGGGAGAAGAATAGTAATTGAGCCCGTTTCATCTTTAATAGATTATCTTAACTTTGCTATTTAAACAGCTAACACACGCGAAAAGTTACAATCAAAAGAAATATGATTCAGGAGAGAATAGAAAATATACGTAGCGAAATCCTCGAATTCCAAATTGAGAATGCGGATCAACTGGAACTGTTTCGCATTAAGTTCCTTGGCTCAAAGAACGTCGTTAAGGATTTATTTAGTGAATTGAAGCATGTTTCAAATGACGACAAAAAATTAGTAGGTCAGCTTCTCAATGGATTAAAAGTTTTGGCGGAAGAGAAATATAAGAGTCAGAGTATTCAAGCGAAAACAGTAAATAACCGCCAAGTCGATTTGGATATGACAAGGCCTGCAGAATCAACACCTGTTGGCGCACATCATCCACTTTCATTGGTTCGAGATGAAATCATCTCAATTTTCAATAGAATCGGATTTACCATTTCTGAAGGACCAGAAATTGAAGATGACTGGCATAATTTTTCCGCGCTTAATTTTCCACCTGAACACCCTGCTCGCGATATGCAAGACACTTTCTTTATCGAGAAAGGAGAACGTGAGATAGCCTTGAGAACGCACACAAGTTCGGTACAAGTGCGTGTCATGGAGTCAAATCAACCACCGATACGTACAATTTCTCCCGGACGCGTATACCGTAATGAGGCAATTTCTGCACGCGCTCATTGTTTTTTTCATCAAATTGAAGGTTTGTATATTGACAAAGGCGTTTCCTTCGCAGATTTGAAGCAGACATTGCTTTACTTCGCCAAAGAACTTTTTGGTTCAAAAGCCCAAATTCGAATGAGGCCTTCATATTTTCCATTTACTGAACCTAGTGCAGAGGTTGATGTTTCTTGTTCGCTTTGCAATCAAGCAGGTTGTAATGTATGCAAGTATTCGGGATGGTTAGAAATTATGGGTTGTGGAATGGTTGACCCAAATGTGTTGAGTGCTTGTGGTATTGATGCAAAAAAATATACTGGTTATGCCTTTGGTATGGGAGTTGAGCGAATTGCACAACTGAAATTTCGAGTGGCAGACTTGCGTATGTATTCAGAGAATGATGTAAGATTTTTAAAACAATTTCAGGCAGGAATATGAAATGGATCGAAATTGAAAACATGAGCCAAGTAGATCAACTTTTTGAAAGTAGTTTATCGACAAAGCAATTGATATTCAAACATTCAACAAGGTGCAGCATTTCTAGCATGGCCTTGCGAAGAGCTGAAGAACAATTGCCTATACCTAATTTAACTTCACACTACCTAGATTTAATTCAATTTCGGAATGTTTCCGACTATATTTCTGAAAAGTCAGGTGTTGTGCACCAATCTCCTCAGGTAATAGTGATAAACAACAATAATGTAGTTTACCATGGGTCTCATGGTTCTATAGATTGGCAAGAAATTAAAAAGTTATGCATAGAATAAATCGAATATTTTTGAGTGTAATTGCCATTTCTCTGATTTTTGTTAGTGCATGTAACAGTGAAAAAAAAGAAGATTCAGAACAAGTGTTGCCATTCACAATTACTAATGAAAATGATCTTCAAGGCAAGCTGGGTAAAGAAATAGTTTTGAATCTTCAAGTGAATGAAAAAGTAACTATTTTACATGCTTTGGCAGGAAAAGACACGTTAAAAACATGGAAAAATGTTTCCGGAAGTTTGTCGTATACCTTTAACACCTCCCTATCGGGTATTGGAAAACATGACGTAAAGTTCATTTGTTCATTGGACAATGGAAAAGTATTTGATCAAACTATTACCGTGGAAGTTCTCTCTGACAAAGCATTTAATTTATTAGAGGCTACTATTTTATCAAATCACCCTCACATGTCATCAAGTTTTACACAAGGACTTGAATTCGATGGGGAAAATCTCTATGAAGGTACGGGTGATCCATCATACACCGGCGCTACCTTTGTGGCCCAGGTTGACCTGAATACTGGCAAGCAAAAGTTAAAACAACCTGTCCCAACCCCTAATTTTGGTGAAGGAATAACGATATTAAATGGAAAATTATATCAACTCACTTGGCAGCAACAAAAGTGTTTTATTTATGATAAGAACTCACTAAAAAAAATTGGAGAATTTACATATGAAGGGGAGGGTTGGGGATTGTGTAATGACGGTGATCATCTTATCATGTCAAATGGAACCTCTACACTGGTATTTCGCGATCCAGAAACATTCAAGGTGATCAAGACGATTCAAGTAGCGACAGACAAAAGTAGTGTATCCAGCTTAAATGAATTGGAATATGTGGACGGGTTGATTTATGCCAATATTTGGCAAGAAGATGTTGTGGTAAGTATCGAACCATCCACAGGTAGAGTAATAGATTTAATCAATTGCTTTGCCCTTGTAAATCAAGTTCGAGCAGCACCCAATCAAGCTAATCCAAGACCTGAGGTTTTAAATGGTATCGCCTACAAAAAGTCGACTAAAACGTTCTTTTTAACCGGGAAATATTGGCCAACAATTTTTGAGGTGATGTTCACACGAAAAAATAGTTAATGCCGAAGATTTTTTTTATTTTATTTTTCCATCGTTTATATATGCTCAGTATTTATCCTGTGAAACAGAGCCTTTACCGACCAAGAAGCCACAAGAAAATCATATATTAACTTGCTTCCACGATTCATTACAGTCCGCCTTTCGAATAACAATTGCTAATTCTGTTCAAGCACATTTTCACCAATTTCATACAGAGAATATTTTTGTTGTTCAAGGAAAAGCTCGTATGACGTTAAACGAGAAGACTGTTCTTGTTAAAAAAGGTACTCACCTAACAATTCCGAAGGGAACAATACATTCTGTTGATCACGTGATAAGTAGAAAACCGTTCGTCGTTGTATCCATTCAATTGCCATTTTTCGATGGAAAAGATAGGGTGTTTGTAAACGAGCATTCTAAAAATAAATAGGATAAAACTTTGCTTTCCCCTTTTCAATAGAGAAGGTTGGAAATGGAAACTTTATAAAGTTTAAAGGATATAATAATTTTTTAAGCAACTTATTTCGAATAGGTAGTTCTCTGGGGTCTATATCCATTGAAAAAAAGAGCTGTCCATATGAATTATAGTTTGTACCATTAATTTGTACTCCAAGTTGATTTCCAATAAGGTGTTCATTGATACTATAGCCCACAGATAAAACGAGCCATTTTACTCTCCATTTAGGTATAAAAACAGAGGGGTTAATTCCTAGCCAATAGGTTTGGGCATTATAATCTTTTAGCACTTTTTCCGCAGTGCTGCTTCCTAAAACCTCAGGTCTTAATTCGGCATAAGGACTAGGTGAATAAGAAAATTTAGGTAACAACAACGAAGATCCAAATTTTTTATTTACCACAAAAATTCCTGTCCCGAGTGAGTTAAAAAGTAAATCAGGAATTGAAAAACCCCAGCCCTCACTGTAACCATCCATGACCTCGATCAATCCTTGATATACCCATGATACAGACCCTGCAATAAGTATACTTTTATTTGTTGTGAATCCAGACCACTTGAATAGTTCATAGGTTGAAGAAGCAAGTTCATAGGCAGAATAGGCATGCCCTATTTTATCCATTTTCCTCCATTGATTCCAATCGTTAAATACATGAAATTTGCCTGAATTATAAGGCGCATACCATAATTGGTACAGACCAATTTGACTACCAACACCAATTGCAGCAATAGAGGAACTTACCGATATTTTTTTGCAGGAAGAAGGTAATGAATCATTTGTAATGTAAAAAGAAGCTATACTAATTTTAGAGAGTACAAAAAAAAGCAGAAAAAATACTAATTTGAGTTTATTCACGTTTCGAAGTTAGCTATTATTTCAGCGCTCTCAGAAATACCCAATACAAGTTAATTATATTTGATAAAATATTTTTATGGAACACACACGAAAGGATTGGAATGACATTAAAAGTAATGACAGTTGGTCAATTTTTAAAATTATGTCGGAGTTTGTTGAAGCATACGACCGTATGGCGAAAATTGGACCTTGCGTGTCTATATTCGGATCCGCGAGAACCAAAGATGATAATCCTTATTATCTGCAAGCCGTAGAACTCGCTGAAAAATTAGCTTCAAAAGGCTATGGAATCATTTCAGGAGGAGGGCCTGGTATCATGGAGGCTGCAAATAAAGGAGCACAAAATGGAAAAACTGCCTCTGTAGGATTGAATATCGATTTGCCTTTTGAGCAAAATCATAACCCGTATATCGACCAAGAACACAACTTAGAGTTCAATTATTTTTTTGTTAGAAAGGTGATTTTTGTGAAGTATTCACAAGCTTTTGTTATTATGCCGGGAGGTTTTGGAACGCTAGATGAAGCTTTTGAAGCGTTGACCTTAATTCAGACAAAGAAGATTAAAAAAAGACCAGTCGTTTTGGTGGGTAAAGCATACTGGACTGGACTTATGCAATGGATTGAGGAAACTATGTTGGAAAAGGAAAAGAATATTTCTCCCGAAGACTTGAACTTATATAAAATTGTTGATTCCACAGATGAGGCCGTTGAATATATAGAAGATTTCTTCACCTCACATTCATTAACTCCAAACTTTTAATTTTACGTATCTTTGTTCAACTGAGAGAATATGTGGAATAAATTAAAACGGTTTGTACTTTCTAAATTCTTTGTTAAGCAAATTGGATTTGTTATACTGTTTTATTTAATTGTAGTTTTTCTGACCCTTGTATATCTCGATGTGAGTACCAATCATGGTGAAAAGATAAAGGTACCTGAGCTCAGAGGGTTGCATGTAGATCAAGCGAAAGCGAAACTTGAGGAGTTGGGATTAGCGTATCAAATTTTAGACAGTTTGTATAGGCCAAATTTACCTGTTGGAACAGTAGTTGAACAGCTCGTTGATCCAACAGATAGCTCGAATGTTTACGTAAAATCCGGCCGTATTATTGGCTTAAGACTTTCTAAGAAATTTGAATTAGTTGCCATGCCAAGCCTATTGAATAAACAAGTTCAATTTGCGCAAGACATTCTAAAAAGACGAGGATTGAAGAGCATCATTCAATATAGGCCTACAACCGAAGCAAATGGTTCTGTCTTGGATCAATTGTACAACGGGGTTCAAATTAAAGAAGGCACAAAAGTCCCAATAGGTGCAAATATTACCCTTATAGTGGGTCAGAATGATCAAGGTGAACCGATTCAGATTCCTAATTTAGTTGGATTATATCTCGGGGAAGCACTTACGGTACTGGATACATTGGGCATTGAGAATGTGGTAATTAATTGTGTTAATTGCGCAACAAATCAAGACTCGACAGGTAGACCAATTACACGTCAGACACCTGAATTTTATGAAGGAGGAACTATTTTTAAAGCGACACAAATCACAATAACCATAGAGGTTGCAGATCCAAACAACGATGTTATTCGACCAGAAGATAATTAGTCTTTTCACCTTTTTGTTAAGCATGTCTTGCCAACTGGGTTATACCCAGCAATTGGAATATGGCCCTATGTTGACCAACCCTAGCCTGCAGAAAAATTATACGCTGAAACAATCAGGGGTAAATATTGATAGTACATTTGTATTCTCATCAGACACCCTGCAACTTCCATTATTTGACGACTTTTCATCGGATAAATTCCAAGCATTTACGCCAAATTTCAGTGATCCTAATCTAACAAGTATTTTATATTATCAACTAACTGATCCATTCACATTGACGCCGCTTGGTTCTCAGGTTACCTTAACAAACCAACAAACCTTTAAGCGTATTTTCAATATGCAAACGGGCGAATTTGTCGATTCGAATTTCGCAGCACAAACGGTAAGAGTAGGAAACTTGAATCAGTATCCGGTGCAATATGAGCAAATCGCTTTATACCCCCCATATTACTTATTTGATTCTATTAATGATGTCTCCCCGAACACAATAGACACAATTTGGTTAACAAATCCTCCGTATGTTCAAGACAGCGCCCGAGTGTTTTTTCAGTCTGTGGCTGACCCAAGTAAATATTGGGAAGACGCTACGGTATATTTAAATAATCGTTTTGCAGTGGATCCAAGGTCTTTCGGAGTAGCAACATTTGATGGATTAGATGCTAATGGAAATCCTTATCAATTTGGTTCATTGACTGCAAATTATGCAGATGTATTGACATCAAAGGCTATAAATTTATCAAGTGCAACTGCTGCAGACTCCATTTATTTAAGTTTTTTGTATCAGCCACAGGGTTTAGGAGATGAGCCGGAAAGTGGTGATAGTCTAGTTCTTGAATTTTATCAAGCAGCATCAACAAGTTGGCAGCGTGTTTGGTCTGTTTCGGGTTCAAGTAATCACCCATTTAAAGCGGTGACTGTTCCAATAAAAAGTGTAGGGTATTTTAATGATGGTTTTAGGTTCAGGTTCAGAAATTACGGATCTTTGGCTGGTTCGCTTGATCATTTTCATTTGGACTATATCCACTTGAGAAGTTTATCATTTCAGTCTGATACCATCTTCAAGGATTTTGCATTTTCATACCCTTTATTCTCGTTGCTCAAAACTTATTCTTCTGTACCTTGGGACCATTACCAAAATACTACGAACAATCAGATGACTGATTCTTTGGAAATCAAGCTCCACAATGGAAGTCCTTTACCAGAAAATTATCAAAATGGCCAATTGGAAATTTTCCATAACAATTTTCTTGAAGGCACCTTTGTTCTTCCTGGGTTTACTCTAGCAGAAGGAAATATCAATTTTCAACCGAGAACGACACACCAGTCTTTTCATAATTTGTCTGCTGGTTATGAATTTGACAGAACAAAACCGGGTAATCAACAGGTTTTTGAGGTTAAATCTACGGCTTCCGCACAGTTTCCCAACTACGGAGCAAATGATTCCACGTTGTTTTATCAATCTTTCTACAACTACTACAGTTATGATGACGGAACTGCAGAAGCTGCATTTGGACCAACTGGAGCGCAGTCTCGGTTAGCAATTGGATATGACGCCTATGAAGCGGATTCTATTTTAGGTGTTTCGATTTGTTTCGTCCCATCCGTTAATGATGTCTCTGAAAACTTGTTTTTACTTACCGTTTGGGATGATGAAAACGGAGAGCCAGGAGCTGTTTTGTATGAAGACGATGTGTTTTTTCCTCGTGCGCCAATTTCGGGGTATGGGGAGAATTATTTCCATACTTATTACTTGGTTGACACCATGAAATTACCTGTTCCTCAGCGCTTTTATGTTGGTTGGAGGCAATTAGATCCTCAACGATTGAATGCAGGACTTGATAGAAATACAAACAGCGCAAACGAAATATTTTATAGTGTTGACGGTGGGAATACTTGGCTTAATTCTCCTTTTTCAGGTTCAGCTATGGTACGTCCTGTTTTTTCTACGCGACTGAACAACGTGTTAGGGATTCAAGAAAGAGAAAATATCGAGGAACTCTATATTTTTCCCAATCCAACTTCGGATATGTTAACGATACAATCTTCTTCAATAATTTCCATGCAGTGCATGATTCTAGATATTTTTGGCAAGGTAGTTAAAGAGTTTGAAGGAAATGAAGTCTCTGTGCATGACCTTGTGCCAGGAACTTATTTTTTGAATTCTCCAAGCTTCCATGGGAGAGTGTTAAAATTCATTCGGCAATGACAGACGATGAATCTGCTCTAGATTTTGATCAGGAAGAAGAACTATTTGAACATCATCGCTTCAAAGCAGATAAAGGGCAAGAAATTACAAGAATAGATAAATTTCTATTAGATAGACTGCCAAACACATCGCGCAATAAAATACAAGTTGCTGCAAAGAATGGTAATATTCACGTAGATGGGAAGCCTGTTAAACAAAACTACAAGATTAAACCTTTGGATGAGGTTACTATTGTGCTCCCATATCCCGTTAGAGAAATTACCTTAATTCCACAAGATATACCTTTAGATATTCGCTATGAAGACGATTCGTTGCTCGTCGTTAATAAACCTGCGAATATGGTGGTACACCCGGGTTATGGAAATTACAAAGACACATTGGTGAACGCATTAGTACATCATTTTCAACATCTTCCCACATTACCCGTAGATTTTTTTGGTCGACCAGGTTTGGTGCATAGAATTGATAAACATACAACGGGCTTACTTGTCATTGCGAAAACTGAACTTGCCTTGAATCATTTAGCGAAACAATTTTTTGACAGGACCATAGAACGACGCTATTTTGCTTTGGTTTGGGGTGACCTAGAAGCTCCTGGAACAATAACTGGTCATATCGGCAGGTCATTAAAAAACCGAAAAGTGATGGCTGTTTTTCCTAATGGAGATCACGGAAAACATGCCGTAACACATTACGAAGTAAAGGAAAGATTTGGTTATGTAACACTGGTTTCTTGTAAATTAGAAACTGGCCGTACACATCAAATTAGGGCGCATTTTCAACACATTGGGCACCCCTTATTTAATGACAAGGAATATGGAGGTGATAAAATATTGAAAGGAACGACATCGAATTCTTATAAGCAGTTTATTGAAAATAATTTCAATTTAATATCTGGTCAAGCCTTACATGCTTTTTCTTTGGGCTTTATTCATCCACAAAATTTCCGGGAAATTTACTTGGAAACCCCGCTTCCATTAGGATTTAATACGTTACTTGAAAGGTGGAGAAAATATTGCGGAATTTTTTAAAAATTTATTAACTTTGCTTCCATTGTTAAATAAGGCTCAAAATACTTAATTATGAAGCAGATACTCTTCATTGTTTTTCTTTCGTTAATTTCTACTAGCATTTTTGCGCAAGGCAAGCAAGAACCTAAATACATTGTCGATGCCAGGAAATCCTTTAATTCGGGAAGATATTTCGAAGCGGCAACGAAAACTGAAAAGGCTTACACTAAGATGGGTGCTAAAGCACCGATTAAAGAAAGAGGTGAAATGGCTTATCTTGTCGCAGAATCATACCGACTAACCGAAAGGTTTGCCAAAGCCAGTGAATGGTATACCAAATCAATTGAATTAAAATACTTTCAATATAAACCTGAAGTTTACTTCTTTAAAGGTGAAATGCAGCGAATGGCGAAAGATTTTAAAGGCGCGCTTAAATCTTATGAATCATATAAGCCATTAGCGTCAAAATCTATGATTGCTCAAGTTGAACAAGCGATGGCTGCATGTAAAGAGTACGAAGATTTTGATCAGTTTGAATCACGTTATCAAATAGAAAATCAGGCGAAAATAAATTCTAAGCAATTTGACATGGCTCCGTATAGTCTGGCCAGTGCTAAGGGAGCCGTTGTATATTTTAGTTCGAGTAGAGAAGAAAGTGTTGGATCGGATAGGGATCCAATTACTGGTGAAAAATACACAGACCTTTACATGGTAAAATACGATGAAAAAGGAGATCCTACTGCTGTAAAAAACATTGATGCAAAAGGAGTTATTAATACGAATCAAAACGAAGGAACAATTTGTTTTGACGCTAAGAAAAAATTCATTTATTTCACTAGGTGCCCGAATGCAAAAAAACAAAATTTAGGATGTGATATTTGGATGGCAACGGTGAGTGGTAAACCAGATGATATGGAAGTGGAATTCGAGGAGCCGGTTAAAATTTCCTTGAAATCATCTGACAGTATTTCTGTCGGTCACCCGTGTTTGGTCAATGACGAGTTTTTAGTTTTTGCCTCTGATATGAAAGAGAGTAATGGCGTGAAAAGTTATGGAGGAAGAGATTTATGGTACGTCCAATACGATAAAAAGAACAAGGTTTGGGATTCGATTCCGAAAAATTTAGGTCCGGAAATCAATACGTTTGGTAATGAGCTGTTTCCTTCATATAATGAGAAGTCAGGTGTTTTATATTTTGCGAGTGATGGACACAAGGGAATTGGAGGATTAGATATGTTTAAGGTAACTCGTAAAGGAAAAGAGTTTGTATGGAGCGAGAGAAAGAACTTAGGTCATCCATTTAATTCGGAAGCTAACGATTATGCCATAACTGTCATTGATTACACTACGAGGAAGGATGATACCTTATATAAATTCAAAGAGAAATATGGCTTTTTCACTTCTGAAAGAAAATCAGCAGAATTTGCACCGGATATTTGGAAGTTTGACATTCAACCTTTAGAGTACTCACTTCGTGTTATGGTGTACGAATTAGGAGATAAGTCAAAAAAAATAGAGGGAGCAAAAGTGGATGTTGCCGTAAATGATGGAGAGAAATGGGATGGGTTAACTGATAAATCAGGTAGAACAGAAAAGTGGGAGGTTAAAAAAGATAAAAAAAGATATATCGTTGGTGGTAAGGAGTATACCATCAAAGCTTCAAAGGCACGTTATATTACACCGGCAATTATTTCCAAAATTTCGACAATCAACGAAGATGAAGGGCCGAACTTTTATTTGGAAATTCCACTCATTCCAATTGAAATTAGAACACCCGAAGTTCGTTACCCACTGGATCAATGGTCTTTTATTGATGACGCAACATGTAGGTCATATGATTCGCTTCAATTCCTTGTAAACCTAATGAAGCAAAATCCAACCATTTGTATCGAATTATATTCTCATACGGATGCGCGTGATACCGAAATTCATAACAATGCATTATCTCAAAACAGAGCAAATGCTGTATATACTTATTTAATTGACAAAGCGGGTATACAACCTGATAGAATCAAGCCGATTGGTATGGGAGAAAGGGAACCAGCTGTAATAACACTTAATGGTAAACAACAACGATTGGATGAGGCTTACATTAATCAATTTAAAGAATCAAACCGAAAAGAATTTGAGCGGTTACACCAAATAAATCGTAGAACTACGGTTAAAGTAATTACTCAACCAGGTACAGAAAATCCTGTAGAATATCCGAATTATAAGGTTACAGTTGATCCGAACTTTAGGAAATTTACAAATCCATTACCACGATAAATTAAGGCGCGCTAAGCGCCTTTTTTTGTATCTTTAAGATGTGGGTAAGGAGACGGAGGCGTATTTGCATTATTTATGGTCAAAAAAGTTATTTCGGACAAACGTATTTCGCTGTACAGAAGACCATCCGATTGAAATTCTCAATTGGGGAATTCATAACACAAAGGAAAATGGACCAGATTTCAAGTT
>JBIJBD010000128.1:0-6754 GCA_044345395.1 Crocinitomicaceae bacterium
TTGGCCATATTGAACTTCATCTAAAAAGCTCTGAATGGTTTGTGCATAAACATCATCACGATCCGCAGTATGAAAATGTTATTTTACATGTTGTACGTGAACATGATATAGCTCATCAAGTTTTTTCATTTCCGACCGTGGTCATAACAGATGACGGTATTTTACCTTATTACCTTAATTCAAAAGGTGAATCGACTAAATCCATAATTTTATGTGGACGACAAGTAACAAATTATTTAGTAAAGGAGAAATTTGACTTGAATAAGCTTTTATATCAACGAATTCAGCGCAAGTCATTACGTATTCATTCAGTGGATTTAACATACGAATCTATTGCGAGTTTTGGTAAAAATACGAATTCGGCACTTTTCCGTTTCATTGCAGATAATTGGCCAAATTCTGGACAGAATATTTGGGAATTTACAAAACGCTACCATCAAGAACTTCGGCAACTACAGGTTACAAAAAGGTCATATGCAAATGCGAGATTGTCAGCTATTTATCAAGCATTGGAATCTTTTGTTCGTGTTTTCTCTTTCGAAGATTTTTCAGGATCATCTACACAAAATGTAATAGGAATCATTACAAAATTTATTGATTCTCTATGGTTTAAGCAATACCATTCAATTGGTAATTATTTAATCATTAATTGTTGGATTCCTTTCTTCTGGAAATTTAAGTTAATAGATGCTATCCAAGCACGACAGATATTATGCAGTTTAACCTCTGAAAAAAATTATATATTAACAGAATGGAAGAATATTGGAATCATCGCCAACAATGCAGCTGAATCACAAGCCATTTTGGAAATTTATTCTCAACTTTGCATGAATAAAAAGTGTTTGAGCTGCCAAATTGGTAAAGAGCTATTATCATGAAGAGGTTTTTAAATAAAATCGTGTTTTTTTTCGAAATGCAATCCTTTGGAGTTTGCGAGTGGCTGGCGAGAAAATTAGGAATTCAAACTGCAAAGGTTCGCGTTGGATTTATCTACTTTTCATTCATCGGTTTAGGTTCTCCTGTATTACTTTATCTTACTATGGCATGGTTGCTTGAACATAAACACTATTTTAGATTTCAAAGAAAACGGAAAAATTCAATCTGGGAGTTATGAGAATCCTAATTACCGGTTCAAACGGGTTGCTTGGACAAAAGCTTGTATCACAACTACTTAAAAGCAAGATTGATTTTTTAGCCTCTTCAAAAGGAGAGAATAGGAACCCAGATTGTCCGAAAGAAAACTACTTTTCCTTAGATATTTGCGCGCAATCGGCAATAAATGAATTATTCGCAAGGTACAAACCAACCAATGTAATTCACACAGCGGCAATCACCAATGTGGATGCTTGCGAGTTAGATTCAGATCTTTGTTATCTCGTAAATGTTAAAGCCACACGATTTTTAGTTGAGGCATCAAAAAAATATCAAGCACATTTTCAACTCTTATCGACTGATTTTGTTTTCGATGGATTGAAAGGAAATTATACCGAAGAAGACTTACCCAATCCCTTGAGTCATTATGCTCGTTCAAAGGTTAGTGCCGAACAGATTCTGCTAGAAAGTGAATACCGAAATTGGTCAGTAGTTCGTACAATAATAGTGTATGGAATTGGGAATAATCTTTCGCGCACAAATATTGTTTGTTGGGCTAAAGATGCGCTTTCAAAGGGTCAAGAAATGCGAATTATCGATGATCAATTCCGAGCACCAACATGGGCTGATGATTTGGCTTGGGCTTGTGTTAGAATTTGCAAGCTGAATAAAACTGGCATTTTCCACATTTCAGGACCGGAAACTATGTCAATTTTTGAGGTAGTACAGCGCGTTGCCAAACATTTTAATTTATCTACGGCAAGTTTGGTGAGGACAGATAGCAGTACATTAAATCAGCCGGCAAAACGCCCACCTAAAACAGGATTTGATTTGTCAAAATCAAAAAGAGAATTAGGTTACAACCCAATGACATTGGAAGAAACCTTACCTTTCATTTAAAAATTGTATATTCGTACCTCACTTAAAAAGAGTTATGTCAAATAAAGATGCATCCGGATGGGGTTCTAGGGTAGGTTTAGTTTTAGCTATGGCAGGAAACGCTGTAGGTTTAGGGAACTTTCTAAGATTTCCAGTTCAGGCAATAGAAAACGGAGGAGGAGCCTTTATCATTCCTTATTTAGTTTGTTTTTTATTAATGGGAATACCCTTGCTTTTTGTGGAATGGTCGATCGGTCGATTCGGTGGCAATAAAGGTCATCATTCAACCCCATTTATTTTGGATTCAATGGATAAACGTGCGCTTTGGAAGTATATTGGCGTATTTGGAATCTTTACCAACTTGGCCGTTGCAGCTTATTATTGTTACTTAGAATCCTGGACACTTTCTTATGTTTGGCATTCTATTGCAGATACCTTCGGAGGTAAAACCCAAGGTGAGGTTGCCGGATTTTTTGGTGATTATGTATCGCTTGGTTCAGCTGAACCTGTAATTTTTTGGATAATTTGTCTCCTACTTAATACCTGGATTTTATCACGAGGATTGAGTGGTGGTGTTGAAAAAGCAGCGAAAATAGGCATGCCGCTTCTTTTGATTTTTGGAGCATTTCTAGCCTACAAAGCCATTACAATTCACGCAGGTGAGAATGGAGCACTATTCGACGGGACTGTCGGATTAGATTATTTATGGACACCAGATTACTCTACCATTTGGGATTCAAAAGTATGGTTGGCAGCCGCTGGTCAAATATTTTTTACCTTGTCAATTGGTATGGGATCCATCCAATGTTATGCTTCATATGTCAAAAGTAAGGATGATATAGCGCTAAATGCAATGAGCGCAGGTTGGATGAACGGTTTTGTTGAAATCGTATTAGGGTCAGCGATTATAATACCAATTGCTGTTGGCTATTTAGGCATTGATGGCATGAAAGAGTTGTTGAGTGAAGGGGGAGGTTTAGGTTTGGGTTTTAAAACGTTACCTTATCTTTTCGAACAATGGGGAAGCGTATTGGGTGTAGTTGCTGGTGTTGCTTGGTTTGGGTTATTATTTTTTGCTGGAGTTACATCATCTCTAGCTATGGGCACGCCTGTGATGGGATTTTTAACGGACGAATTTGGATGGAAAGAGAAAAATGCCGCTTGGGCTTTTGGTTTTGCAGTATTAATTCTTGGTCTACCAACTGTTTTGTTTTTTAATAACGGGGTATTTGACGAATATGACTATTGGGCAGGAACCGTTTCATTGGTTGTTTTTGCATTTGTGGAAATAATTCTATTTGCCTGGATTTTTGGAATGGATAAAGGATGGAAGGAGATAAATCAAGGCGCCGATATTAAAGTTCCTAGTATATTCAAATATATTATACAGTATGTTACGCCTTTACTCTTAGGATGGGTATTCATAAATAGTATTCCTGACATTGTGGATACACTTAATCACAAGGGCTCTAAGGCAAAAATTGACTTTTACCAAAATGAAGTAGCCATGAGAGAAAAATCTATGGAACAACAAAAACTTTTGAATGGCAAAAAAGATTTTGAACAGAGCTTTCTTTTCCCAAATGTTGTAACTGACGAGCAATTAGTCGCAAATAAAAACATTACGATTCCAACGTACCTACTCATTAGAAAAGAAAGGGAATTAGAAAAAATAAGAACGGATATAAGTTATAGGAATAGTAAAATTGAGGACGAGGAGAAAACAATGTTGTATAAAAATATAAGTCGTTTGTTCCTCCTTGCGCTGTGGTTGGGAATTGCATATTTAGTTTATGTGGCCAGTAAAAAATCTAAACTTAAAACAACATGAGTACTGAAGGCTTGTCAATGATGCTGATAACTGAAATAACGGTAACCTTGATTACTGCTTATTTCTTTTTCAAAATTCTATTTACCAAAAAGCACGAGGAACCGGATTCCTATATAGGAAATGACGACGAAATCGTCTAATAAAAACGAAAATCCTTTTTATATTTCTCGCCGATCTAGAAGGGGAGTGTATGTGTTTGTTTTATGTTGTTTGCTTTTAGTTTATATTCCAAGAATATTATTAAATCTTCAGCAACCCGATGCTTACAAATTAAGTACGGAGGAGATTAATTATTTTCACGAAATTCATAAGGCATCGATAAAAAAGAATTTTGGTAAGGACAGAAGTAAACAATCAAGATATAAAGTCCCGCCAGAAAAATTTGACCCAGCTACTTATACCTTAACACAATGGACTTCACTAGGTTTATCCGAAAAACAAGCCAAGGTAGTCATGAAATTTTCGTCAAGAGGGATTAAAAATGAAGAGCAGTTAAAACAAATTTTTGTCATACCTCCACAATTGTTTTTTCTGATCAAAGATTCAGTAATTTATGTAAATCCACCAAGAATCGAAGGAGGTCAATTACAACAAATAGAGAAAAAAGAGTTTTCGAAAATTGAACTTAATTTAGCGACAGAGGAAGAACTTGAAAAACTCAAAGGTATTGGTCCATATTTGTCTGCTAAAATTGTAAAGTTCAGGGCATCACTGGGTGGGTTTGCACAATTAGATCAATTGTTAGAAGTTTATAAGTTTCCTCCAGAACTTCTTGAGTCAATAAGAAATATGGTGACACTTGACCCTTCAATAATTGAAAAAATTAATATAAATACCTGTACAACCGAAGAGTTAAACGCGCACCCCTATTTAAATTGGAATCAGTCAAATTCGATAGTGAAAATCCGCCAACAAAAAGGAACATACAAGAATATTGATCAACTAAAAGAATCAGTATTAATAGATGAAAAAACATACAAGAAATTGCTTCCTTATGTAACTTTGTAACATGACCATAGAAGATAAATTAAAGAAAGTTATTCGAGATGTTCCGGATTTTCCCAAACCTGGTATTCTGTTTAAGGATATTACTACGATTATGTTGGACCCTGTTATTTCCAATGAGGTTTTGGAGTATCTAGTGGAATATTATTTGGATCAAGAGATAGAAGGCGTTGCGGGAATTGAAAGTCGAGGTTTCTTATTCGGTTATCCGTTGGCAATGCGTCTTGGCGTACCCTTTATTTTGATTCGTAAAGAAGGTAAACTACCGTATAAAAAAATAAGTTTTTCATACGAATTGGAATATGGATTTTCTACCATAGAGTTACACGAGGATGCGATTTTTCCTGGTCAGCGCATCTTGGTTCATGACGACTTACTGGCTACTGGAGGTTCAGCCGAGGCCGCTGCAAATCTCATAATGCGCTGTGGGGGTCGAATTGTTGGATTTAATTTTCTAGTTGGGCTAAGTTTTTTAAATGGCGAAGAAAAATTAACGAAGCTTTCGTCTAATATTGTTAATTTAGCGCGCTTTTAAAAAAAATCAACATGAATTTTGAGCTTAATGAAAACCAATTGATGATCGCGCAAATGGTGCGTGATTTTGCGGAGAAAGAAATACGTCCAAATATGAAAAAATGGGACGATGAAGAAATCTTTCCCGTGGAAACCATGAAAAAAATGGGTGAATTGGGATTGTTAGGGATTTTTATTCCAGAGGAATTTGGTGGCTCCGGTTTTTCATACTTTGAATATGCTACCGCACTGATGGAATTAGGTCGAGTTTGTGGTGGAGTTGGTTTAAGTGTTGCAGCACACAATTCATTATGCACGGGTCATATATACTACCATGGAAATGAGGAACAAAAAAGAAAATACTTGCCGAAATTAGCTTCTGGTGAGTGGATCGGTGCTTGGGGATTAACGGAACCTAATACAGGCTCAGATGCGATGCGCATGAAAACAACGGCTGTCAAAGAAGGCAATGAATGGGTGATAAATGGTGCCAAAAACTGGATTACCCACGGATTATCGGGAGACGTTGCTGTTGTATTGGTGAGAACCGGTGATTTATTAGATTCAAACGGAATAACAGCATTTATTATAGAAAAAGGAATGCCTGGGTTCTCCGCTGTGAAAATCAAAGAGAAATTAGGAGTTAGAGCAAGTGAGACCGCTGAATTAATTTTTGACAATGTGCGTGTTCCTGAAGAAAATGTAATTGGCCAAGTTGGAAAGGGTT
The DNA here is from genome assembly GCA_044345395.1 of Crocinitomicaceae bacterium. Taxonomy (GTDB): domain Bacteria; phylum Bacteroidota; class Bacteroidia; order Flavobacteriales_D; family Crocinitomicaceae; genus UBA952. The sequence goes on from JBIJBD010000128.1 coordinate 6,048, forward strand.
TTCGTCAGGCGATGCAAATACTAGATGGTGGACGTATTTCAATTGCAAGCTTAAGTTGTGGAGTGGCAAGAGGAGCATATGAAGCTTCAGTCAAGTATGCCAAAGAAAGAGAACAGTTTGGTCAGCCGATAGCACATTTTCAAGCGATAGGATTTAAATTAGCAGATATGGCCACAGAAGTGGAAGCCGCAGAATTACTTACCATGCAAGCTGCCTATTTAAAAAACAATAAACTTCCTGTCACCAAGGCTGGAGCATTTGCTAAATATTATGCTTCCGAGGTGGCAGTTAAATGTGGTAATGAAGCAGTTCAAATTATGGGTGGTTATGGATATACAAAAGAATATCCGGCGGAAAAGTTTTTAAGGGATGCTAAATTGATGACAATTGGTGAAGGAACTTCAGAAATTCAAAAATTGGTGATTTCGAGAGAAATTTTAAAGTAAATCTTGTGAATTTCGGATTAAATAGTATCTTTGCCACCCCAAGTAGAATTTAAATAGATAAATATATGTTGATTATTCCAATTAAAGAAGGCGAAAACATCGAAAAAGCGTTGAAAAAGTACAAAAAAAAGTATGAAAAAACCAACGTGATGAAAGAATTAAGAAACAGAAAGGAATTTGAAAAACCATCTGTAGCTCGTCGTCAAGAAGTAATCAAGGCAGCTTATAAACAAAGAATGCAATCTCAACAGATATAGTAAC
>JBIJBD010000052.1:0-14487 GCA_044345395.1 Crocinitomicaceae bacterium
ATACTCCAAGACAACTCGATAAAAAAGCGGAAGATTACATCCGATCACAGAATGCATTGCCAGGATTTTTAGGTCTTTATGGATGCCCAAGCACCTTATTAATTTCGGTAAATGAGCAGGTAGTTCATGGATTGCCGACGGATCGCCCTTTTCAAGAAGGTGACGTAGTCTCAGTGGATTGTGGTTCGCTTTATAAAGGCTATTATGGCGATCATGCCTATACATTTGAAGTTGGAACAGTAAATCCTGAGGTCAAAAAATTACTAGAAGTAACAAAACAATGCTTGTATCTCGGTATTGAACAATGCACTACATCTAACCGAATTGAGGACATTGGATGGGCGATTCAAAATCATGCAGAGAGCCATGGGTATGGCGTTGTGCGTGACTTAGTGGGACATGGGTTGGGAAAGAGCTTGCATGAAGAGCCACAAGTGCCAAATTATGGAAAAAGAGGGAGAGGTAAGAAAATACAAAATGGCCTAACAATAGCCATAGAGCCTATGATTAATATGGGGACTGAAAAAGTAAAGACGCTTGAAGATAAATGGACAATTGTGACTGCGGATGGCAAGCCAAGTGCGCACTTTGAACACAATATTGCTGTTGTAGACGGCGAGCCGCTTATCTTGTCAACATTTGATTACATTTATGAAGCATTGAAGAAATGATTCAATCGAATAGGGTGGCTTTCTTGGCTTTGCTTTCAGTCGCAGTGTATACCCTTTCTCTTTTTATTAGTTTTCAAAAACTATTGTTTCCATTTCCTTTATTTGATCCCATTCTTTGGACTGTCACTTTAGCAGTTTTTTATATTCAGGTGAAGGAGTTAACGTGGAGAAAGGTAGGGATGGGGGCCTATGCTTTTCTCTTATACATTCAATTAAAGTTAGTGAGTAATCCTTTTATTGTAAGCTTTTTTATTCCTTTCAAAGGAACCGAGGAATACTTCGATTTACCAAGTGTACAACTCGCTAGGTTACTTTCTCAAGTGTTGCTTTTTATTGCCTTGGCATTTTGGTTTACCGTTGACTATAGAAAGAGTGTCTTGTGGTTAATACTTTTTGTTCTGGCTTTTCTGTTTGTTCAGTTTTTCTCATTTAATTACACACATTTTTTAATCTGCCCATTTAGTATAATTCCATTTTTCATTTTGCATCCGAACAATTCTTGGAAGCACGTTATACTAGTACATGCAGTTTTTGATGTAATTACACTTTACTATCTATTAAAATAAGGATGCATTGCATGCAATCGTTCAATTTCAATAACGAAAAAATCAGGAAGTTCATTAACCTTTGTTAACACGTTCCAATCGTCAACTTCTGAGTTTATAATCCAATTTTTAATTTGAACCCAGATCATTTCATCGTAGGAAGGAAAATTGTAGGCTTTCGCTGATTTAGAATAAATCCCTAACCATTTCTTTGTCCAAATTAATTGTAAAGCAATGAATTCATCTATTTTTTGTGAAAGGCTAGAAAAATTTGTACAGGCGCTAATAAGCAATTGTACCTTGGATTTTGTAGATAAATAGGTAGAAATAAATTGAGCAGGACTGTCATCTTGAAATAACATTGGGGGTTGCAAAGCATCATTTGAAGGACTCGGAAAGTAAAATACTTCGATAGCTCGTTCATAGCGTTGCGCTTCCGTTTTAAATTTATGGAATACCAACGGATGAAAATCTTTTTTCAAAAGTTTTTGTTTCAGCGAAAACAATAAAGATTCAAGTCGTTCCTCCAATTCCTCATTTGACGAACAGCCGAGAATTGCTAGAGCTTCTTTGTGCGTCATTTAGCCTGTTTCTTACGCATTTTAATATTGAGCATTTCAACAATCAATGCATAAACCAATGCGAAATAAATATATCCTTTCGGAAATTCTTGCCCAAAGCCCTCTGCAATAAGGAGCATGCCTATTGCCACTAGAAAACTCAATGCAATCATTTTAATTGTTGGATGTTCATGAATAAAATCACCAATTTGTTTTGCAAACAATAACATGATTATCATTGAGATGATAATCGCAAAAACGATAATAGCCATTGGATTATGGTTGACATCTTTTTCTAAGCCGTTTGTCATTCCAATGGCAGATATAATACTGTCAAAACTGAATACTAAGTCTATTATTACAATTTGTGAAATTATGGATCCTAGTTTACTCTTTTTATTTGTTTGGCTTTCTTCTTCGCCAGAAATACTTTTGTGCATTTCAGCAACGCTTTTATAAATTAAAAATAACCCACCAATAATTAGGATCACGCTCTGACCAGAAAAGTCAATATTTCCAATTGAGAATATGGGTTCCACAAGGTGCATCAAATATGAAACTGCACCAAGTAAAATTAAACGAAATAATAAAGCAATCGAAAGTCCTAAATTTCTCGCTTTTCTTTTTTCTTTCGGCTCTAAATGGTCCGTGACAATACTAATGAAAATGATGTTGTCGATGCCTAGAACGATTTCCAATAATGAGAGTATTAATAAATATAGCCAGCCTTGCCAGGTGAAAAAAACATCAAAAAAATCGTGTATCATTTTATTTTATTAAAAAAGTTAGTTAGTACATGCGGGTTCGATTCCGCTTCTGTTTTAATTTCTAAAAATTGTATATCATCGTTTCCAAACGTCAAAAATGCTTGAAGGTGAAGTTCCAAATATTCTGCTGAGCAAACTTGTTGAGCACGTTTATGAAAGGCTTTAATAATGGGGGTTACTTCTTGACTATGTTTAGCTTCAAAATACGTTGAACTTTTTGTAGAATCTTTGGCGCCTTCTATTATCTTGAAAATTCCACCTCCTGAATTGTGTATGATAATAACTTTAAGGTTATTTGGGAATTTTTCTATCCATAGTGCATTGTGATCATATAGAAAAGAGACATCTCCGCAAACAAAAAGATGGTTTTTTTCAGGGCTTGCAACTGCAGCTCCAACAGCCGTGCTGAAAGACCCGTCGATGCCACTTGTACCTCTATTGCCGTAATAGTTGCATCCTTTAACCACATCAAACAATTGCATATACCGTACAACTGAACTATTCCCCATGTGGATTACTGTGTTTTCTTGGAAATATTGATGTATTAAGTAAAAACAATACCAATCATTGAGCCCTTTCAATTCTGCTGATACTGAGTGGCAATTATCTTGTGCAGTCAAATCTTTTTGTTTCCATTTACCGAAAAAATTCGACCTGCTTTCCGAAGTAAAATCCTTAAATTGTTCAAAAAAAGACTCCGGGGAAATCGAAAGGTGAGTAGTAAGGTGTTTAAAGGTATCTTCTATTAACTCAGTCTCATCAATTCTTAAAACCTCTAATGCGTTATTTCTTCTTAAAAAAGTTTTAATTCGTTTAGAGACAATCGCTCCTCCAATGTGAATAACAACCTCTGGTTGATACACCGAATAATCCTCCATCATGTTTAGTACTCGATCAACACAGCTAATGAAAGAAATGTTCGTTAAATTAGAAGTGTGTTCCGCTAAAACAATAGCACCTGTATTATTTGCGAATAATTCCAAGAATTTTTGAAGCGAATGGTTTGCATTCATTTGACCACAAATCACCATGATTTTTTTACCAAGCAGCAAACTTTTAAGTAACTGAATATCATTTAAATGTAATGAGTTACTAGAAGTGATAAATGATATTTTTTTACTGAAATCCCTTTTTTTCTCAATAAGGTTATATAAGGGTTCATTCAAAGAAACATTAAGATGAACAGGCCCTTTTTTTAATTGATTAAAAAGAATCGATGTTTCACGTAAGTAATACCAAAGGGTATCTTCTGTTAATTGAATATCGTCCAATTGAAAGAATGCACGGGCATGTTGCTGAAAAACCTGTTTTTGCCTAATTGTCTGGCCATCTCCTTGATCAATCCAGGAGGAAGGGCGATCAGCAGAAATTACTAACAGTGGAATGCTTCGATAATAAGCTTCAGAAATTGCGGGATAATAATTTAGTAGGGCAGATCCTGATGTACAACATAGCGCAACTAATTCCTTGTTTTCTTGTGACATTCCCAATGCGAAAAAAGCAGCTGAACGTTCGTCATGGATAACGAAAGTATTAAAGTAGTCATCTTCATCAAATGCAATTGCAAAAGGGGAATTTCTTGAACCGGGAGAAAAAACAATGGTTTTAACATCGTGTAATTTACATTGATCCACCACCAATTGAACAACCTCCTTGTCGCTAGTCAGCATGTGCAAATTTACAATAAATCAATGAGGTCAGATAGTGTTTTTTTCTTATTTTCAGTTTCGGCCCATTCGCGTTCGGCCAACGAATCTTTTGTAAAGCCCCCTCCTAAATAAAAGTGCATTTTTCCCTTTGTGAGTGAAGCGCAGCGGAGATTTACAAATAACTTGAGTTGCTGCTCACTAATTTCACCGATATAACCTGTATACAATTCTCTATTGTGTTCCTCTATTTGTGAAATTATCTCGCTTGCGAAATCTTTAGGTAATCCGCAAACCGCAGGAGTTGGGTGTAATTTATTTATTAATTTCCGCGATGTAGATGTTGAGCATTCAAATAAAAAATCGGTTTTTAAATGCTTTACAGGTCCAGCGTAGTATTCATAAGGTCCGTGCACTTCAATGTTAGATGTATTTTCAGTTCCCAACGTTTCTGAAATAAATTGAACGACATATTCTTGTTCAAGTTTTTCTTTCTCGTCCCAATCACTTGTTTCGGTTGATTTTTTAGTTCCTGCCAATGCAGTGGTTATGCCGCATTTTCCATGTTGTTCGAATAAAATTTCGGGTGTTGCACCAATCCAAGTACCAAGTTCCGAATCTGAAAAAAGGTAAATTAGTGCATGGGGGTATTTTTCTTCGAGGGCATAAAAGAGCTCTTTAGCAAGTGAAGTATCAAAGGTGATTGAGGAAATTCGAGAATAAACAACTTTATTAAGCCCAAGTGAGCGAATGGCTTGTATAAGTTGATTTGCTTTTAGTATATATTCCGATTTTGAGATTTCAAAAGGTTCTTTTTTATCAAAATAGATTAAATCTGAAATGTCTTCTTCTACAAACCTCCAATGTGCAGAACCGTTAAAATTAGAAACAACAAAACCTTCGAGTTCATCGAACGTGCAAGAAATAAATCGACCGCTTTTACGATTGATATTTTTGCCGGGAAATCGATAAAATAGCATGTTACGTTCTTTCTATGATCATAACGGTCAATCGACCTGTACAAATCAATCGACTTGATCCTTCTTCGTGTATATCAACTTGCCAAACATGCGAACGTTTTCCAGAATGTACAATTTTGCCCGTAGCAACTACATATCCGGAGGTGATGCCACCCACATGATTGCAGTTAATTTCTAATCCTACAGGTTGGAATTTGGTTAAATCAATCAATAAGGTAGATCCCATCGAGCCTATGCTTTCAATTAAAGCTGCACTCGCTCCACCATGCAATAATCCCATTGGTTGATGCGTTCTGTGATCAACAGGCATTCGACTTTTTACATAATCATTGCCTAATTCCACACATTCTATTCCCAAGGCTTCCATGAGTGTATTTTTATTCATAGAATTAATTACAGAAAGTGGGACTTGTTTTAGTATCATGTCACAAAATTACTAATTGAGTGGAACAAACTCAGTATTAATTTGGAATATTCCATTTAGATTGAAGTCTATAGAAAGCTTCACTCACCGTAAATCTATCCGTTGAAAATTGGATAAAGGAAGGATAGTTAAAAAATAATTTTTCCATTTTTTTGCTAAAAAGATGAGTTAAAAATGATTTATTGACAGTGCTCACAAGTGCAGGGTTTTTAATAAACTCATTATCAACACCTTTGATAAAACTTGCCTCGGATGTATTATATAAATCAATCCATGTAGCATCTTTTGAATATCTTTCATCCCATTCTTCCTTCTTTTGTAGATATTCATTCGGTGTTTCTTGCTTTTTTTCTATGACTTCTTTTACAGCCTTTTGATTCTTTGTCTTTTGATCACTTAAAACCTTTGCCTTATTTGTGTAGATTTTGGTTACTGTTGTTTTGTCTTTTTCCGTTCGTATTTTAACCGAATCTTTTTCTTGTGATTTTTTAAAGGGTTTAGTTATTGTTTTATTAGGCTCAACGGGGCTCGATTGATTATTATTACTATTCAAATGACTAGATTTATCATTTTCTTGGCATGAATAAATGAGAAAAATTAACACGAAAATTTTGAAATACATGTTGATGATTTACCTGTATAAAATTAAATATCGCCAATGTTACATTTCCAAAATATTCTCTTGATTTATAAACACGTTTTAAAGAAAACAGAATTAATACGTAACTTTGCACCCAAAATTAAAGAAGAATGGCTACAAACAGAACATTTACGATGTTAAAACCCGATGCAGTTGAGAACGGGCATATGGGAAAGATTATTGACATGATCATCCAGGCTGGTTTCGAAATTAAAGCGATGAAATACACAAGATTATCAACGGAACAAGCAAAGAAATTTTATGAAGTTCACGCAGAAAGACCATTCTATGGTGAGCTAGTGGAATATATGACGTCTGGTCCAATTGTGGCAGCCATTTTAGAAAAAGAAAATGCGGTTGCTGATTTTCGATCGTTAATAGGTGCAACAGATCCTGCGGAGGCAGCAGAAGGAACAATTAGAAAAGCCTATGCTGAGAGTAAAGGTCGAAATGCAGTACATGGTTCTGATTCAGACGAAAATGCAGACATCGAGGGGAAATTTCATTTTACTGCAAACGAAGTATTTTAATTATTGACCATAAAAAGTAAAGACTGCTCAGGCAGTCTTTTTTTGTTTACAGATGAAACATGCAGAAGCCATAGAGAAAAGACGAACCTTTGGGATCATTTCTCACCCAGATGCTGGAAAAACAACCTTAACTGAAAAATTATTGCTTTTTGGTGGGGCAATCCAGACTGCAGGCGCTGTAAAAAATAATAAAATTAAAAAGTCAGCCACCTCTGACTTTATGGAAATCGAAAAGCAACGAGGAATTTCTGTTGCTACTTCCGTTATGGCATTTGAATATAACAATCGACAAATAAACATTCTTGATACGCCCGGACATAAAGATTTTGCTGAAGACACATTTAGAACCTTAACTGCAGTAGATAGCGTAATTCTCGTAATCGATTGTGCGAATGGGGTAGAAGAACAGACTAAAAAATTGATGGAAGTTTGCCGGATGCGAAAAACACCGGTTATCATTTTTATCAATAAAATGGATCGAGAAGGTAAAGAATCATTTGAACTACTTGATGAATTAGAGAAAGCATTAGATATTCGTGTTCGCCCTCTTACATGGCCAATAGGTATGGGCGATAGATTTCAAGGAGTTTATAACATCTACAAAAAGGGACTCAATTTGTTTTCTGCGAATAAAACTAAAATTGCGGAAGACATAGTTAATATATCAGATATTCAAAGTAGTCAACTTGAAGACATTATCGGTACTCATCCAGCAAATGAATTACGAGAAGAGTTAGAAATGATTGAAGGGGTATATGATCCGTTTAGCAGAGATTCTTATTTGAAGGGTGATGTAGCGCCAGTTTTCTTCGGGTCGGCAGTAAACAACTTTGGTGTAAAGGAACTTTTAGACACTTTTTGTGAAATTTCTCCTGCGCCAAGAGGTAGAGAATCTGATACGCGAAAGGTATCACCTGATGATCCAAAATTTTCAGGTTTCGTATTTAAAATACATGCAAACTTAGACCCCAAACATAGAGATAGGATTGCTTTTTTACGCATTGTTTCAGGTAAATTCGAACGTAACAAATTTTACCATCATGTGCGTTTAAGTAAGGAAATGAAGTTTCCTAACCCTACCTCTTTTATGGCCCAAGATAAAAGTGTCATTGATGAGGCTTTTCCTGGAGATGTTGTCGGATTATACGATACTGGAAACTTTAAAATAGGAGACACCTTGACTGAGGGGGAAAAGATGATGTACCGAGGAATTCCAAGTTTTTCTCCTGAGATTTTTATGGAATTAGAAAATCTAGATCCACTTAAGTCGAAACAGTTAGAAAAGGGGATTAGGCAATTAATTGATGAGGGGGTCGCTCAATTGTTTATTCAACAACCGGGTAATCGAAAAATAGTTGGAACAGTGGGGCAATTACAATTTGAAGTTATTAATTATCGTTTGATTCATGAATATGGCGCAAATTGTCGTTTTGTTCCAAGAAATTATTTTAAAGCTTGCTGGATTACAAGTGAAAATCTGGATCAATTAAATTCTTTTAAAAGAGCCAAGTCAAATTATATTGCAGAAGATAAGGACGGTAATTTAGTGTTTCTTGCTGAAACAACTTTTTTGCTTAACATGGCAGAACAAGATTATCCAGATTTAGTATTTCATAAGACTTCGGAATTCATGCTCGATACACAAAAATAAAGGCCACAAGAATGTGGCCTTTGGAAAGAATTAACGTTAAATGCTATTCTGATTTCTTTTTATCACTCTCCTTAATTTCTTTTCGAACTTCTTTTCGAATTTGTTGACGCATTTCTTTTCTTTCGGCCATCTTTTTTTCTAGTATTTCATTCTGCTCTTTATTCAGCACGCCTTTAATCATTTCTTTTCTTGCCTCGTTATTGTGATGCAGCGCTTTTTTCTTCTCTTCTTCAGAAAGGCTAGAGGTTTTTAAACCATCAATTTTCTGGTTGATTCCAAGATTTATTTCATAAATTTTTGATTTTTGATCCGCTGATAATTTTAATTCTTCAGACATTTTTTCTGTTTGAATCTTCGCTCTGTCAGCAGCAGTTTTTTCAGTTTGAGCCAAGATTGATCCTGAAATCAAAACTCCAAAAAATAAGGCAACTAATTTTTTCATAGGTATTTTTTTTGTTTTTTTGTTTCAAATATAATGCCATTTCATTAGTTAACAGATTATCTAACTTGTTTTTACGAAATAATTAGGTCATTTTAACAAACAAATAAGCATTGATAATATCCGTATAATGTATAATCAACAATTGAAAGAGGAGTGGGACGAGCAACTTAGAACATCAAATGGCTCAGTTTTTATGACCGCGGATGTATTAAACATCCTTCATCCTGGATGGACACTAAAAACCTTAAATTCAACTTCGATTGTACCTATCTTTTCAAAAAGAAAATTTGGCTTGGCCTACAGTTTGCAACCATTTCTTACCCGAACATTAGATGGATTCGAAAGGCTTGATTCAACCTTTTGGGATGATTTTTTCCCAAAGATATGTCAGTTCAATTTATTGCATCTTCCTAAAAAAACACCTGAAAATTGGGAAATAAAAGAACTTAAATATCAGCGTATTCCATTGGATATTTCATTGGCTAAGATAGAGGATCGTTATGCTCAAAATATAAGACGATTTCAAAAGAAACAGCAATACTTCTCTTTGAAATTGAATGTTAGTACGACAGAGTTTTTCATTTTTATTAGAAAACACAATCCATTTTTCAAACGATTAAAATCCGATTTATTTAGTCGATTCAAGGAATTGATCAAATATTTTGAAAATAAAGGTTTTGGCGAGTTATTGTCATTAGCTAACGAAAATGGGGAAATAGTGGCGATGTCGTTTTATGTTTTCGATGGACATTCAGTAATTGACTTTAAAGGAGCGACTACGCGCGAAGGCAAAAAGAAAGGTGCAATGGTCCTGCTGCATTTGAATGCGATAAAGAGATACCATCAAAAGTTTGATTTTTACGACTTTTATGGCGCTAATTCTTCAGGAAGAGCACATTTTAATAAGAAATTTGGAGGGACAAATGTAGTTTATTATCAATTTACTCGGATCAATTACCCTTCAGTTTTGAAAAGTCTTATTCGCAAAATTTGGAAAATCTAACGATAATTCAGTATGACCCGGACCACCTACGGATAAACCACTCTATTGAAAAAGTACAAACTAGCATCAACAAAAGAGGTATTAAATGAATTAAATCTTTAAAGGATAACTCTTCTCTTGTTATTATGACGATATCGTCTCTTGTTTTTAAGTCACGAATAAATTTTTCATATTCATTTAACGTGTAAAACTTCCCATTTGATAAATTCGCGAGTTGTTTAAGCACCTCGTGATTGGCAGTTGTCTCTGTTTTTTCTAAATCTATGTCTTCAACTAAAAATGTTCCAAACTTATTGTATTTTTTACCATTAAAAATGCAAGATGCCTCCCAACGATATTGTCCCGCGGCGATTTTTCCATAATCTAACTTGTAACCTTTTCCGTTTACTCCGAACTGTGAAATGTATTTTTTTCCTTGTTGATCAGTCAATGTTAACGATATTTCCGGAGTGGTAATTGGTTCAAGACTTGCGTTGTAAAACGAGGCGTTAAAGACAATGGGTTCTTCACTTGTAAAACGCTTATTCAGGGTCACACGCAAGCCCATTCCCTCCTGTTTTACCATGAGGTAATTGCCTATTTTATTTATTAATTCATTGATATGATTATGTGACCCTGATCGTAAAAATTCATTTAATTTCCATCGCCAAATACCTTCACCGAAAATAAATCCATTTTTAACTTGGTCTTGCTGCTTGAAGAAAATTAATGGCTCTGTTTTGACAACGGGGCCAACACGCTGAAAAACAAGCGTCTCAATTGTTTCTCCGGTTTTTAAGGTTCCAAATTTAGACTTCAGGGGTGGAAAATATTCTATGGCAGATCGAATACCATCAGTTAATTCGAAAGCATTAAACGATGTATTCAATTGCCCTTGAATATCATCCGTTTGATTTGTGTTATCTATTGAAATTCCAAAACCAAAGGCATTAAGCGCACTACTTGAAGAATTTGGACCTATTATAAAAAGGTGTGCAATTCCTTTAGAACGAATGATATTAAATAATTCTTTGGAGTAATTTACTCCAGGTTCGTGAACAATCATTAAATCAACATTGTCTAATTTTTTATCCCAATTGGAAAAATTTTTCACAAGAACTTCAAGTTGGTCATTCGTTTCAAGTGCTTGTTTAATTGCTGCTATATCAGGGTGTGGCGCTTGTGAAAGAATTACCACCTTACTCCTTGTATCCATTACTTCGACGTAAAAGGTTTTCGTGTTATTCTTTAATGTATACTCTTCGTTCAACGGAGTTAATTCAATCGAATAACGTTGAAAACCAACTTTTGTGGCTGGAATTAAAAATTTTAATTGCTGATAATCCTTTGTTTCTCCACTATATGTAATCTGTTTACTAGCTATTTTTTTACCATCATGAAATACCGAAACCTGTGTCGATTTACCTTGTAATTGATAAGATGAAATATCCACCTCTATCGGAAAATCGTTGGCTAAAAAGGCTACGTCATTTACAGATACATGCTTTATTAATTGATCCTTTTTAGGGATAGTGTCCCCAACGGCAATTGAAAATATTGGGGTTAAACTTATTTTTTCCGCTGCATATATAGGACTTGATCCCTCATTGAAATTACCATCTGAAATAAATGCAATGCCACCAATGTTCCTATTGTAGTATTGGGTATTTATAAATTGAAATCCTTGTTCGAGGTTTGATTTTTTTTCTTGAAAATTAAATTTGTCATTCCTCACGGCTTCTCCGCAGGTTAACACTTCGTAGTCAAATAAATCTCCGTGAGTACTTTGAAGAGAGGAAATTAGTTGATTTATCTGCTGGCTCAATAGACTACTGTCTTTGTAATTTTTCATGGATAAAGAATTGTCTACCAGCACGAGAAATATTGGCTTTTCTTCTTTCTTAAGTGTTTGTTGAAATATCAATCCCAATAGGAGGATGAGTAAAATAAAAATTGAAATCGCCCGTAAACTAATCAATGAAGGCTTCTTCCATTTACTTCCTGATGTTAACCAATTTGTTTTCCGATAAAAATATATGCTTAATAAAATGGCTCCAACAGCCATAGGAAGTATGATCCAAAGAGAAAACTCACTGATAATTTTCATGAAATTCAAAGTTAATCACAATTAATGAGCAAAAAATATCCTACGAAAAAAGAAAAAATATTAATTAACAAATACAGCGACTAATTATAAGAATGAGGGGAGTTTGATTATCTTCGTGCCAAATTTAATCTTATGTCAAAAGAAGTTTATATTGTTTCTGCTGTACGCACACCAATGGGATCATTTATGGGTGCATTGTCAACAATTTCAGCTACAGAATTAGGAGCGGTAGCCATCAAAGGTGCTATTGAACGTGCAAATGTTTCTAGCGAAGCTATCGATGAAGTGTTTATGGGAAATGTGTTGCAAGCTGGTGTTGGTCAAGCACCTGCGAGGCAAGCAGCGCTTGGTGCTGGATTAGGACATCATATTCCGTGTACAACGGTAAATAAGGTGTGTGCGTCGGGTATGAAATCAATTATGCTCGGAGCCCAAACAATTCTTGCTGGTGACAATCATGTGGTTGTCGTTGGTGGAATGGAAAGCATGTCGCAAACACCACATTATGTTAATGGTAGGAATGGGACGAAATTTGGTAATATCACCCTACTAGACGGTATTACAAAAGACGGTTTATTGGACGTGTATAACAAAGTGCCAATGGGGAATTGTGCGGAATTATGTGCAAAGAAATATGAGATTTCAAGAGAAGAACAAGATAATTTTGCAATAACTTCCTATACAAGAGCAGCTGAAGCTTGGAAAGCGGGTAGATTTAACGACGAAATTGTTCCAGTTCCAGTTCCTCAACGAAAGGGGGATCCAATAATTGTGAGCGAAGACGAAGAATACAAAAATGTATTTTTGGACAAAATACCAAGTTTGAAGCCAGCATTCGATAAAGAAGGAACTATTACAGCAGCCAACGCATCAACCTTGAATGATGGTGCTTCTGCACTTGTTTTAGCCTCTGCCGAAGCTGTGGAAAAATACGGATTGAAGCCTATTGCAAAAATTGTAAGTTATGCTGATGCTGCGCATGCTCCAGAGTGGTTTACAACAGCTCCTTCAATTGCAATACCGAAGGCACTAGAGAAAGCGGGAATATCCATTTCAGATGTCGATTATTGGGAGCTTAATCAAGCGTTTTCGGTTGTTGGACTCGCGAATATTAAACTCCTTGGACTAAATCCTGAGGTTGTCGACGTTAATGGTGGAGCTGTTGCGCTTGGTCATCCGCTTGGAAATTCTGGTTCACGCGTAATCGTTACCTTAATTCATGTATTAAAGCAACGTAATGCTAAAATCGGTGCTTCTGGAATTTGTAACGGCGGCGGTGGTGCTTCTGCCATGGTCATCGAAAACTTATAATTACTTTACAGAAACGACTTATAAGCCGCTACAACTAGCGGCTTTTTTTTATTTAAATCTCATCAATTGATTTCCTGTGAAATTCCATTCAGGCGTTGAAAGTATCTCCGCTTGTTTTTCACTATACCAAGGACTCAATTTTGGATTGTCATTATTTTTTAACAACTGAATCTCTTGAGCAGGCATATAACTTTGCATAAGTAGAAATATTTTTTCGCCATTTGATGAGTTAATCGCCATGTCAGAAATTAAAACAGCATGTCCAGGAGATCCGCCTTTAATAAAAACATCTCCCACTTCCATTTGAGAAAGTGGAATTTTCACCAACTCTCTTGACAAAGAGAGCGTACCTGCATAGTTAAATATGAGTTCGAGATAAGACCATAAATCCTGAGGAGTATTGGAAGCAGGCTTAGATTGAACCCATGTTGGTTTCCCATTGACTAATTTAACACGTTTGCCTTTCATCCACTCGCTGTAATCGCACCTCCAGCCACTAGTGAAGTTGAAATGAATTTCAGAATATCTTTTATTATTCCACAACCATTCTGCCCTCAATCGCATGATTGCATCCGCACATTGATGTAAATTTTTTTTTCCAATTGGTAAATCAATCACAGCATCGTATACATTATCGTTAGCCTTATATTGACCATTGTGCGTTCGAACCAAAGAACCATGTTTTTTTAATGGTAAATTTCTTAAATGACTAGTGAATGACGTTTCCAATGCTTCCTTTCGCATAAAACCATCGGGTACATTAATCCTTTTTTGGAGTGTCATGCCAGAAGTGTCAATTATTTCTTTGAACGATTTCTTTTCTGATTCATTCTCAAATAATTTAGTATTAGCTATTGTAATATCTTCATTGAGATTCTTTTCACTTTGTTTTTGGCCGCAACTTGTGCATGCTAGGAGTAAAAAAAGAGCCACATTATTCATTTTTCTATTTTTCATTGTAAAGAGATTTAAGTGTTGGTAAATCAATGTCATGAGCGCCGGAAAACCTTATGACCTCATATTTATGAGAACGGTAATATTCACAGGTACTTTCCATCTCATCTGTAAAATAAGGATCTTTATTTCCGACAATAAAAATGCCATTACTTACTTCTTTTTCAATTTGTCCAATATCCGGTGGAAAAACGGAAGCCCACATGATTAATCGCTGAAAATAAGATGGCTGTTTAAAACACCATCGCGCAGCCGTTGCTCCTCCTTGAGAGAATCC
>JBIJBD010000137.1:0-6110 GCA_044345395.1 Crocinitomicaceae bacterium
GTTCCATTTAAATAAAAACGATGCATACCCTCAGGAAAAAGCAACGAGGTATACATTTCTAATCCTTCAAATTTCTTCGAAAAATAGGGGGTGAGTTGTCCATATCCGTGCAGGGCTATCAAGAGTTTTTTTCTTGCATGTTTTGAAGAGCCTTCTTTAAAAAGATATCGGAATTGTTTTTTACTTTCGAAATGAGCAGGTTTCAATTGTATTATTTTTAACTAAAAGTAGTATTTTTGAAGGTGCTACGATCACTTTCCATCGCTTTTTTAACGTTAATGCTCTGGCAATTGATAGGGTTTTTTACCTACTTTGAGTTTTCTCATTATTACGTCAAAAAGGAAATTAAAGGTGCATTAAAAAGAACTATTCCCGAAGACCAACGAAAGTTGTTCTATTTTACGTTGGATCAAGAAAAATCATTAGAATGGATAAAAAGTAACGAGTTTAAATTAAATGGCCGTTATTATGATGTTATCGAAAGAACGGTATCAAACGGAAAAGTAAAACTAGCATGTATCGATGACATTCAAGAAACTCAATTATTTAATAGATTAAGTGTACGTGTCGCGTCCTCTATATCAAAGGGAGAGGGTAAAATTCCTATCAGTAGTTGGTTCCAACTCTTACAACAACCTTTTATTCTCGTTCCAAATTTAACCGTTTCAACTTCATTCGCTTTCATTGAAAAAGAACGCCTAATAAATCCTAAAAAAATAAACAACTACGAAGTTTACTTAGCTATAATCCCATCTCCTCCTAAGCGTTTGGTATAAATTTAATTGATAATTTTTTAACTAAACCTAATGAAAATGAGAAATTTAGAATTGGCTCTTATGGCCTTATTTATGGGTGTTTTCAATTTCTCCTTTGCCCAGGGAAAAACAATGCGATTAATAGATAACGAAACGTTACAAGGAATTCCCTTTGTGCAGGTTGTCAATGAAAAAAAGGAAATATTCAGTTCTAATGAAGATGGGGTTGTATTGTTCAACTCGGGTTTCTTTTTTACTTTTCGTCATTTTGAATACAAAACAATTACGCTAACTTTTGACGAATTATCAACGCTTAATTTCAAGGTCTATTTGCAATCTAATGCAAATACAATGGACGAAGTCGTGCTATCAGCCAGTCGATTCGAAGAAAAGAAAAAAGATGTGGCTCAAAAAATACAGGTTATACGATCAAAAGATTTACAGCAGATGAATCAATCCTCTACGGCAGATGTACTCGCTAATTCGGGAAATGTATTCGTGCAGAAAAGTCAACTTGGAGGTGGAAGCCCAATAATTCGTGGTTTTGAGACCAATAAGGTGCTTTTAGTTATAGATGGTATACGGATGAATAATGCCATTTACAGAGGTGGTCACCTTCAGAATGTAATTACCTTGGATAATTCCATTATGGATAGAGTAGAGGTGCTTTATGGACCAGGTTCTGTTGTTTATGGTTCCGATGCAATTGGTGGTGTTATGAGTTTTACTACAAAGAATCCTATTTTCAGTTCGTCTGATAAAATGTTGATAAAAGGTGGAGCTTATTCGCGCTATTTCAGTGTGGCAAATGGATTTGCTGCAAACGCTAATGTGTCTATTGGGACGAAAAAAGTAGCTTCATTGACTTCTTTCACCTTTTCAAAATTCAATGATTTACGTCAAGGCGCAAGAAGAAGTCCGTTTGTTGGGAATTTTGGAGCAAGAACTTGGTATGTGGATAGAATTAATGGGGTTGATTCTATGATTATGAATGCAGACAGTAATCTTCAAGTGGGATCGGGCTATTCTCAATATGACCTCTTACAGAAACTTAGTTATAAACAAACAAATGGTATTCAACATAGCTTAAATTTTCAATTGTCAAATTCATCCAACATTGATCGTTATGATCGTTTGACGCAATTAAGTGGTGGGCTGCCAAAATTTGCTGAATGGTATTACGGCCCTCAATTTCGATTGTTAGGAGCCTATACCTTTGAACACAAAGTAAATACCCGATTCTATGACTTGGCAAGGACTAGTTTAGCTTACCAAAACATTGAGGAAAGTAGAATGGATAGAAGATTTAAAAAGGACATCTTGAATCATCGAATTGAAAAATTGAATATTTTCACTTTGAATGTTGATTTTTTCAAGAAAATAGGAGCTCACGAAATACGATATGGAGCAGATGGATTCTATAATATTGTAAATTCAACGGCTTTCCAAAAAGACATCATTACAGATACTACCGCAAAATTAGACACGCGTTATCCTGATGGAGGGTCAAAAATGCAGTCATTCGCTTTATTTGGCACCCACACTTGGGAAATAAATGACAAGTTTATTTTGAATGATGGCATTCGATTGAATTATGTCGGGTTAAACGCAAAATTTAACGATAAAACGTTTTTTCCATTTCCCTATAATGTGATAAATCAGCATTATCCCGCTATTAATGGAAATTTGGGTTTAATTTTCATGCCTTTGAGCGATTTGCGTTTTACGATTAATACATCTACGGGTTTTCGCGCACCGAATGTAGATGACCTAACCAAGGTATTTGAATCTGTCCCAGGAAAAGTCATAGTTCCCAATCCAAATTTGAAAGCGGAATACTCCTACACGGGTGACTTAGGAATCTCTTATCAATTAACAAAAGGGATTACGGTGTCAGCCAATACCTATTTCACCTATTTAAACAACGCATTAACTGTAGCCAAAGGCACCTTTGACGGACAAGATTCAGTTGTCTATGACGGAGAATTAAGTGAGGTTATGACAACAACTAATGCTGGGAGAGCTTTTGTTACTGGATTTGAAGGCGCAATTCACGGTTCATTTAATGAGAATTTCGGTATTACAGCTACTGTAAATTACACGTATGGTCGAATTATTTTGAATGATAAAAATATTCACGGAAAAGATTCGTTAACTCCTCTTGATCATATCCCTCCGGTATTTGGGAAATTAAGCCTATCTTATAGTGAAGGCAAGTTTCGCAGTGAGTTTTTTATGAATTATGCTGGATGGAAATTCTTAAAGGACTATAATTTGAACGGTGAGGATAATTATGCTTTTGCATTGCCAGATGGCATGCCTAGTTGGTGCACGTTGAATCTACGGTTTGGGTATGTCTTCAGCAATAAGTTAACCCTTCAAGTAGCCTGTGAGAATATAATGGATCAGAATTACCGAAATTTCGCAAGTAATATTTCCGCTCCAGGAAGAAACTTTATTGTTACATTGAGAGGTAATTTTTAACTGAAAAGCATAACGCGAATAGGGTTGCCGTAAAAAGCAACCCTGTTTTTTATAAAAACGAGTTGGTGAAATTTAATTTTTCGAAGAAACATAACGATGTACTCGATATGTTAAATAGATATTAATTAGAATTAGAAAAATCACAACATAGCCAAGTAAATCAAAATGTTCCAGGGGGCTCATTTCATCTTTTTGGGTGACTATCCATCCACCAATTAATGCAGCCACTCCTCCCGCTAATTGTTGAAGAGATGAATTAATACTCATAAAGGCTCCGCGATCTTTCATTTCTGGAATTGATGCCGCTAAGGCTTGAGATGGAATCATTCGGGCCATGATTCCCATCATCATGAGCACATTAACCAATATGAGTGAGGTTAAAGAAACCTTAGGTAAATGAGTATAAATTAAAACTGAAATAACCATAAGGATGGATGAACCTGCAAAAACATAAAACTTATTGAATTTATCACTTAAAACACCAGCGATAGGCATTATTGCAAAGGTAACTAATCCAACAATCATAAACATAATTGGTAACTCATCTTGAGAAATTCCAATGTTATTTACTGAATATGCACTTCCCCAAGGCATCATGAGGTACCCTCCTAATGACATGAACATGGTTGCAACGAATCCAATTTGGTAATTTTTGTTTTTGATTGTTTGGAACATGTGTTCAAGTGCTGGTGATCTTTTAAGAGAAAGATGCTCTTTAACGGGATTCATAAAGAAAATGATTACAATAAAAATAACAACAGCTAAACCTACAATCAAGAAAAATGGCATCTTCCAATTCCAGCTGTTTGCAATAAATAAACTCAACGGAATTCCAACAATTTGACTCATACCGAATCCCATTTGAATAAAACTCATCACCCTTCCTCGTTGATTAATCGTAAATAAATCGGCTATAATAGCTAAAGAAATTGAAGATATTACACCTCCAAAAATTCCGGTAACAATTCTCGCAAACACTAGAAATTCAAAAGAACCAGATACGCCACAAAGTAAGGTGCCAAGTATGAAGCCTGCATAAAATACGAGTAACAATTTTTTTCGATCAAATTTATCGGCAAACGAAGCGGTGAAAAAACCTGAAACGCCTGCTGCTATGGCATAACTAGACACAACAATTCCAAATTGAGCAGGTGTTATTTTTAGCTCTTTAATCAACAAGTCGCCAAGTGGAGACATTACCATGAAGTCTAATACAACTGTAAATTGCGTTAGAGAAAGTAACATAATAACTACTTTCTGATAAGGCGTGAGCGTTTTTGATTGCTGCATTGAGCAAAGGTAGTGTTTTAAGTATCGGAAATTCTGAGTGTATTGAAATGTTAATTTAAATCATTCATCCCCTTAGGTATGATCAGTGTAATTCAACGAGTTTAAATCAAATAATATTTTTAATTCTAAAAAAAATATATTTCATGTCATTTCAGGTATTATTTAATTAGTACCTTCACGTAAAATTTGAACAATATGAACTTCCTCAAAACTTATTTTGCTACAATTTTAATTGCGATTGCTGTTATCGTTACAGGATATCTATTGGGTCATGCCTATATGTCAAAAGGAAAGCCAGAACCTACGATTAGTGTGGTTGGATTAGGAGAGGAATCTTTTGATTCAGATTTAATTGTTTGGAATTCTTCATTCAGCAGAAAAAATATTGATTTAAAAACTGCCTACGCTGAATTAAATAACGATTTAAAGCTTTTAAAAAGTTACCTAAAACGAAAAGGAGTTGCAGATAGTGATATCATCATTGAGGCTGCCAACATTCAGAAGGAATATAGTAACGAATACGACGAAAATGGAAACCTTCGCAATACTTATTTTTCCGGTTATAACATAACTCAAAGCGTGAAAGTGCAGTCTAAAAATGTGGAATTAGTGGAAAAAGTTTCTCGTGAAGTATCAGAATTGATTGATGCAGGAATTGAGTTAAATTCATTAGCTCCAGAATACTATTACACCAAATTGGCAGAGCTTAAATTAAAAATGATTGAAGAAGCCACAAAGGACGCACACGAACGAGCAGGAAAGATTGCGGAAAATGGTGGAGGTGAATTAGGAAACCTAAAAAATGCCGACATGGGGGTTTTCCAAATTACAGCAGAAAATTCATCGGAAGAATACGAGTGGGGCGGAAGTTTCAATACTACTGCAAGAAGAAAAACAGCGAACATCACCATTCGATTACAATACGAAATCGACTAGTAATTTAGAAGAATTGATTTTTATCAAGCTTCAGCCATTCTAGGGTTGAAGTAGAAAAGATATCTTCTTTTATTTCTATTGACAGGTCGCTATCCTCAATAAATTTACCTATTTCCAAGTCTCCCAAAGGGAAAGGATAATCAGATCCTAAGCAAACCCGCTTTGAGCCTTGCAATTTTAAAATGTAGCGTAACGCATCAATGTCATGCGTAATACAATCCACCCAGAATTTTCCTAGATACTCTCTAGGATTACGTTCGTTATCAACAGCCACTAAATCTGGTCGACAATTGAAGCCATGTTCGATTCTACCTAGGGTTGGTAAAAATGATCCTCCTGCATGAGAGAAACATACTCGTAAATTAGGTAACTTTTCTAAGACACCGCCAAAAATCAACGAACAAGCAGCTCTGGAGGTTTCTGCGGGCATTCCCACTAGCCAAGGCAACCAATATTTTTTCATGCTATCAAATCCCATCATTTGCCAGGGGTGAACCATTACCGCCAAATCCAAACGCTCGCAAGCTTGAAAAATAGTGAAAAACTTTTCCTCGTTTAAATTCTCATCGTTAATATTCGATCCAATTTGAATTCCTACAAGACCAATTGATTTTATTCTCTCGAGTTCTTGTATGGCAAGTTGTT
>JBIJBD010000030.1:0-17905 GCA_044345395.1 Crocinitomicaceae bacterium
AAATTATTTAGTGAATCTCTCAAGTGTTTTGATTAAGCAAAACCGTCTTGATTCTGCTTTGTTAATCCTGGAAAAATCAGAAAAAATTGCAAGTACAATAGGTGATAAAGGAATATTATTTTCTTGTTTTGTAAATAAAGGAGTTATACTTCTCTCCCAAAACAAATTAGAGTTATCAGAAAATAATTTTAAAAACGCATTTACCTTGATTACCGCCGTTGGCGTTAACCCAATCGATGTTGAATCCTTGTATTTATCTTGGAGTGATTTAGAATACAAAAAAGGCCTCTTTAAATCAAGTCGTGATTATTTTAAGAAATATTTCGAATTGCATGAAAAAAGACTAAACGATGAGAAAAGCAAAAAAATACTTTTGCTTCAAGAGCAGTATAATTCTGCAGAAAAGCAAAAACAAATTATCGAACTTGAAGTTAAACAAAAGAAGAGCGAACTTAAAGAAAGAGAATTAGACGCGGCATATGTTAAAGCACAATTATTTTATATTTCCGCATTAGCCTTGTTTATTATTTTGGCAATTGTTATTTATGTTTTTTACAAGAGAAGAAAACTCGAGAACGAAAGGGTTTTAGAGAAGGAAAAGAGAAAAGCGATTTTAGAAGCAGTTGAAAAAGAAAAGTACAGGTTTTCAAGGGAACTGCATGATTCTTTAGGAGGCACATTGTCAATGTCAAAATTAATGGCAAGTCAATTATCCGACGAAGACGTTTCGTCTAAAATAGGTCAATTATTGCAAATTGCTATTGACGACACCAGAAGAATATCAAGGGATTTATACCCAACGGTACTAAAGGTTAGCGGGTTGAAAGCGGCTTTAGAAAATCTATTCGATAACTTAAGAATATCTAATCCAACCGTTGAGTTTGATTTTGACATGTATGATCCTCCGCTAAAATTAAGTGATTCTTTCTCCTTACATATGTATCGTGTCTGTCAAGAATTAACGAATAACACCATTAAATACGCTCAAGCGAAAAATGTGGTTTTGGAGATTGATTTTCAGAGCCAAAACATGTTTTTGAGATACCGTGATAATGGAGTCGGAATAGACATGAACACTTACAAAACCGGCGTTGGAATGAACAGTATTCAAGAAAGACTGGCAAATTTTAATTCTTCAATTGATATCACGTCATCAGTTGGTAAAGGTTTTGAAATTATCATAGAGTCGGAAATAGAAAAGGCCGAAGAATAATAAAATTCCCACGTTAAGGTTTTGTATTTTTGCACTGATGGAAAAGAAAGGACGTGTATTTCCTTTATTAAAAAGGTTATTAATACTTATTAGGCCTTACAAGAAGTATTTTATTTTATCTGGAATTGGAGTAATTAGTCTGTCTTTTTTAGCGCCACTTCGTCCTTTCCTAATTTCTCAAATGGTTGACAACTACATCATAAAAAATCAAGACGCTAATCAGTTGTTGTTTTGGTCAATTTTTATTGTGACTCTTCTTCTTTTGGAGGGAGGCCTTCAAGTTCTATCCAGTTATTTTTCAAACCTTTTAGCACAAAGCCTTATTCGAGATTTAAGAAAAAAAGTGTTTGCACATATACTTTCATTTCGCACACGGTTTTTTGATAAAAACCCTGTAGGTGCTTTAGTAACTCGAGTGGTTTCTGATCTTGAGGCCATTACAGAAGTGTTTTCTGCTGGCCTAATGGAAATTACAGGAGACTTAATTTCCTTGTTTTTTATTTTAAGTTTAATGTTCTACACCGATTGGGAATTAGCCCTAATGACTTTAATCCCCATACCTCTACTCATTATCGCCACAAGAATTTTTGCTAAAGCCATGCGAGAATCGTTTCAAAAAGAACGAACAGCGGTAACGGCACTAAACACATTTGTACAAGAACACCTGTCAGGTATGACTGTCGTTCAGTTATTTAATCGAGAATCACACGAATTTGAGTCCTTCAAGAAAATTAATGAAGAACATAAAAGGGCTCATATTCAGGCTATTTGGGCTAATTCTATATTTTTCCCGGTGGTTGAATTTTTGAGTTCTTTGTCCATTGCTTTTTTGTTGGTTTGGGGGGCATTAAAAGTTGAGGGGAAAACGCAAGGAGAAATACAATTAATGTATGGTGAAATTATAGCATTCACTTTATGGATTAACCAGTTGTACAGACCAATTCGACAACTCGCCGATAAATACAATGTGCTGCAAAGAGGGGTAGTGAGGGCTGAGCGTATTTTTGAAATTTTAGACGACCATTCGGAAGTTCAACAAGCTGGCCCACAAACAGTCGTGGATTTTAACAAGCAGATTGTTTTTGATAATATTCATTTTGCTTACAGTGAAGGCCAACATGTTATTAATGGCTTTTCCTTGACCATTCGACCTGGAGAAACAGTCGCATTTGTTGGGGCTACTGGTTCTGGTAAAACAACATTGGTGAATTTATTATCTCGGATGTATGAATATGACCAAGGGCAAATCAGAATTGGCGAGGTTCCACTTCATGAGATTTCTTTAGCTAACATCAGAAGAGAAATTGCCGTTGTATTACAAGATGTGTTTTTATTTTCTGGAACAGTCATGGAAAACATCACGCTTGGAAATCAGGACATTGAAAAAGAAACGGTTTATCAGGCAGCTATGGAGGTTGGCTTACATGATTTTCTATTGTCACTTCCTAATGGTTATGAACATGTACTAAGTGAAAGAGGAACCTCTTTATCTGTTGGGCAGCGACAATTACTCTCTTTTGTTCGCGCGTATGTATACAATCCCGCAATTTTAATTCTTGACGAGGCAACATCAAGTGTGGATAATGAATCAGAAGGACTTATACAAGCAGCGACGCTGAAATTAACCAAAGGAAGAACCTCTATTGTAGTCGCACATCGTTTATCCACTATACAATCCGCAGATAGAATTGTGGTCATGGAAAAAGGAAAAATGGTGGAGTCAGGAAACCACGAAACACTTCTTAAGAAAAATGGCGCCTACAAAAAACTACATGAAAAGCAATATTTCTCTCATGAATCAAAATAAGCGATTTAAAATTGGAGGTGTTCCCGAGCATTTCAACTTGCCTTGGAGAATGGCAATAGAAGAGGGGGCTTTTGAAGACTTAGGTGTAGAGCTACATTGGTCAGATATGACGGGCGGTACTGGACAAATGGTTAAGGGTCTTCATAACGGAAGTATTGATGTTGCGGTTTTGCTTACTGAAGGAATTACTAAATCTATACTTCAAGGTCTTGATGCAAAAATTATAAGGGTATACGTAAACTCACCTCTTCATTGGGGAATACACGTCCCATACGATTCGGATATTACGTCTGTGGAACAACTTAAAAATTGCACCTTTGCTATCTCACGCGAAGGTTCAGGATCTCATTTAATGACTTTTGTGAAGGCCCATCAAGAAGGTTGGAACATTGAAGAAATTTCGTTCAATGTGGTTGGTGATATTTACGGAGGACTATGGGCCCTACAACATAATGAGGCACAGGGTTTTCTTTGGGAAAAATATACTACATTTCCGTTTACAGAACAAAAAAAGTGTAGATACATTGATGAAGTTGTAACACCATGGCCATGCTTTGTGATTGCTGCAAGGGGAGAAGTAATTAAACAACATGAAGAACTTTTGACCCAGGTTTGTGCCGTCGTTCACCAAAAAGCATTTGAATTAAAAAACAACAGTCAAGCGGCAGAGATTATTGCTTGGCGATACAACCTAAAACTAAGTCAAGTAAAAAACTGGTTAAAAGAAACAAATTGGAATTATTTCAATACAAAAAACGAATCAGAATTTGAGCACGTTGTTAATTATTTGCGTGAAATTAAGTTGATTTCTGCGAAAGAAGCAATGGATTGGCAATTTAAATTATTCAAATGAAACTATTCTTTAGTCTTTTTAATTTTTTCATAAATTTTCTTTTTATCGCACAAGTTGGTTGTGTGGATCCTCAAGCAACAAATTTTGACCCATCGGCTGTACAAAATGATGGATCATGTGTTTATGGTCTTACAAATTATTCAACTACAGTAGTCTCTTTTTTACCCGAATCGTTACAAGAATCATCAGCACTTCTTTGGTACGATAACAAGTTATTATCGTTAAATGATTCTGGAGGACAGAATGTGTTATTAGCATTGGACACTTTAGGTCAAGTTCTTTCTTATTTCACGTTGGCAAACGCGGTGAATGTAGATTGGGAAGGAATGGCGATTTCAGATTCTTTACTTTATGTTGGCGATTTCGGGAACAACAGCGGAACGCGTCAAGATTTGGCTTTTTATGCCTTTTCGTTAAATGGAATTCAGCAGGAAGACGACACATTGATTGCCCAACGCCTCTTATTTAAATATGAAGACCAAGTAGAATTTACGCCGCAACCATCCACCACAAATTTTGATGCTGAAGCAGTAGTTTTTTACCAAGACAGCATTCATATTTTTTCCAAAAGTTGGGGGTCTTTTTATTGTAAGCACTATGTTTTACCTAGCACCTGGCAGGATACTGCACAGGCTCAATTAAGAGACAGTATTTATTTAAATGGACTCGTCACGGATGCATCTATTGATAAAGAATCCGGTCGGCTTATTTTGTTAGGATATAAATTAGATACGCCAAGCGATGGAGGAGCTTTTTATTCGTGTTTTTCCAACCTTTTATTTGATTATCCGGCGCATAATTTTTTTAAGGGAAACAACAGGAGAATAGACCTTGGGGGTGTCTTATCATTGGGTCAAACAGAAGGAATTACTTGGACTTCAGCATCCAAAGGGTTCATTACATCTGAAAAGATTACATCTCCAATAGTAATTGCTCCAAGATTAAGAAGTTTTGATTTTAATTTGTTTTTTACAAATGATATTACAGAAGTTTATCAAATAGATAGTGATTCGTATAACTTAATATTCGAAGGTAGCGCAGTTAAAATAATTTCTGACGCAACTAGTGCGAATGTATACAATTCAATGGGTGCCGAAATTGATCTTGTGAAAATACCTGGTGGATGGTTACTCCCTAAAAGGTCTATTGGAATACACTACTTAGCTATTGACAATCACGTTTATAAAATTTATTTCACTGAAAATTGAAATACTCATCTATGACGTTTCTTTGCTCAATTTTCAGGCGAAAATTTTCATAAGAGATTATAAAATAGCTATATATGATGTAATTTTTATAAAAAAGTTATGTCTGGAACGATTATTTTAGCTATTGCCATTGTTTCTTTGTTGTTTTTAGGGCTTGTTGTTCTTTACTTAGTTGACAAGGGAAAAAAGTAAATTGAAACACTTTCGCTCTAAACTTGTTTTACGATTATGATTCGTATAGCATTCGGCTTATTTTTCTTATTTTCTTTACCTTCTTTCGCTCAGTCGACTCGTGAATCGGCCTATTTTGCTAGTGGATGTTTTTGGTGTGTAGAGGCTATTTTTGAATCAGTTAAGGGTGTTTATTCAGCTGAAAGCGGATATTCGGGCGGAAGCACTAAGAATCCTACTTATCAAGAGATTTGCACAGGAACAACAGGTCATGCAGAGACTGTAAAAGTAATTTACAATCCGAAAGAGATCACCTATGAAACATTGCTCCGCGTTTTTTTTAATTCACATGATCCAAGTACCTTAAACAAACAAGGTCCAGATGAAGGCACACAGTATCGGTCTACAATTTTTTACCAGAGCGATAAAGAAAAAGCGAGCGCACAAAAATACATCGAGCAATTAAAATCAGCCAAAACCTTTACACGAATTACCACTACCCTAGAGCCATTCAACAAATTCTATAAAGCAGAGGATTATCACCAAGATTTTGAAAAAAGAAATCCTTCACACCCATACATTCAGGCTATTAGTATTCCTAGACTTAGAAAATTTAAAAAAACCTCATCAAATCTCCTAAAAAAACAATGAAAAGAATGGTTTATGTTTCAGCAACCTTACTCGTGGTGTTTATAATTTCACAAGTTTTTATGTCTTATACATCAAAAAAAATAGAAACCCCGACATATGTAGTACTCAAAGATTATGGAGATTTTGAAGTTAGACAGTATGACTCAATGATCATGGCTAACACCCCCTTAAATTCTAACAACTATGAACAAAATTCCAGTGAGGGTTTTAGAAGAGTGGCTTCGTATATTTTTGGTCAGAATGAGAAAGATGAGAAAATAGCGATGACTTCTCCTGTATTTATGGAGATGGGTGCATCGCCTTCAATGTCATTTGTTATGCCAAAGCAATACAAGCGCCAAGACTTACCTAATCCGACAGTTAATAATGTGGAATTGGTAACCATGAAACCGAAGCGATTAGCCGTTATTTCTTTTTCGGGTTATGCCAATGACGAAAAAATAACTTCTTACAGAAAAAAACTTGTGGGGTTGATGATAAAAAATGGCATTCAACCAGGAAGCAATTATTATTTTTTAGGATATAATGCCCCCTGGCAGGTAATTGGACGGAAAAACGAAGTGGCTATAGAGATTGTTGGAAATTGATTAGAACTTATCTATTTCGCGTAGGGCTGAATTTACTTCTTTATCATCTGTATTTATTATGCGATAGTATCCTTCTTCTATCCAGATTTGACGAGCAATTTCTGCCTTAATGGTTTTAAGCAATAAACTTTTGCTAATTGCTGTTGGTTTTTCGAAAGGGTAAATTTTATAATAGGTGGAGGCAAAGCCATAAAACGATTTTAACAATGCCTCTGATGCGCTGAACTGTAATTGAAATTCAGTGAGTGATTTCCATTTAGTTCGTTTATCCACAAGGTAATCAAAAGCAAAAGCGGTGAATATGCCTTCAACGCGACATGCCCTAAAAAACAAATCCATTCCTGTTGTATCAAATCGGACATAATAATCGGGATAAATTCCCCCGCCTCCATAAACTGTTCTTTTTTTCAGGAGTGTTTTAAATTTTAGAGAGTCAGGAAAACTTTTCAAATCGCGAGACTCCAATTGTCGATCATTGAATCGTTCCTGATCAGCAATATACTCCTCATAAGATTTTCCAGTATATGGTTTTTGTATGCACCTCCCGCTTGGAGTATAATAGCGCGCCACAGTTACTCTTAAACTGCTACCATCATTCATTGCCCGGTCTTCCTGAATAAGTCCTTTTCCAAAAGACGTGCGTCCAACAATAACGCCGCGGTCATTGTCTTGAATTGCTCCAGCTACAATTTCACTTGCAGAAGCTGAGTATTCATTTATTAAAACGGCGAGTTTTACATCTTCAAGTAGTCCACCTCCCGAAGCTATTTCTTTCTGTTCGGGGAATTTTCTTCCTTTGGCACTTACAATAATGCGTCCGGCAGGTAAAAACTCATCTACAATTGAAACAGCCGACTCCATTACCCCACCGCCATTACCGCGTAGATCGAGGACTAGCTTTTTCATTCCTTGCCTTTTTAATTTTTGTGCCGCCTGAATGAATTCTTGATATGTTGGTACTGAAAACTGTTCAATAAGTATGTAACCTGTTTCTGCATTTAACATGTATGAACAGGTTACGGTCGGCACAGGGATAATCCCACGCTTAATGTTGAAATTAATTGTTTTTTTATTTCTTAGCACTAAAAATCCAACGGCGGTTCCTGGCTCACCTTTAAGTTGAGACATTACATCATTTGTTTGAATTTTCACATTTGCAACGTTCTTCCCATTGATTTTTATGATTTTATCTCCTGCTAGAACGCCCATGTCAAACGAGGGGGATCCGGGTATGACATTAGACACACAAATAGTATCCCTCAACATAAAAAACCGAACACCAATACCACCAAATTTTCCCTCAATGGATTCTTTCATTTGTGCCACTTGATCTGCGGGAATATAATTGGTATGAGGATCTAGTTTGTGTAATAGTTCATTAATTGTTGCATCAAAAACAGAATCTTTATTTATTTTGTCGACATACTTTTCATCAAGTATATTCATAACATCGTAAAGCTTTTGTACGTTCTCTAAATTTTTAAGCTTTTCTCCATCGAGTGGTTTACTCATGAAGTCTCCAATAAAAATCCCAGCGGCTAAAAAGAGCGCGAAATAAATAGGCAGAAAATAATTAGGCTTGCTGTTTTCAGACATCATCAATTTGTTCAAGTTGTATAACTTCGAGACCAGCATCTTTTAAAAAATTAATACCCGCTGTATCTTTATATGCTTCTTTGAAGACAAGCCGTTTAATGCCAGATTGAAGCACAAGTTTACTACAATCTCTGCAGGGAGAGTGTGTCAAATAAAGCGTTGCATCTTTGCAATTATTAGTTGATTTGGCCACCTTTAATATTGCATTAGCTTCTGCATGTAAAACATACCAATGCGTATTGCCTGCATCATCTTCACAACAATTATCAAACCCCGCAGGAGCTCCATTATAACCGTCTGAGATAATAATATTGTCTTTTACAATGATTGCCCCCACTTGTTTTCTCTTACAATATGATAATTTTGACCAACTTTCAGCAAGTCGCAAATAAGCTTTATCATAACGGATTTGTTTAGACATTTCACAAAAATACGTATTACTTCTCGGTTTTAATGATAAAATAGCCTAGCTTATTCTAAAAAAATCTTGAGCTATTTTATCTGCTAGTAACATACCTTTTTGAGTAAGTACAAGGGAGTGACCCTTTAGAACTAAACAACCGTGGCTTTCCCAATAATTCAGCCTATTTTCTTCTGATTTATGCATCCCCCCCAATTGAATTATTGCGTTAAAATCTACTCCCCATTTTGTCCTCAGACCGGTAAGAAAAAGTTCGTTCCACTTGTCCTTTTCGTTAAGTAATTCTTCTTCAAACCAATGTTTAGTATTGAAATCTGCTTTCAGGTATTTTAAATTGTCTGCAACATTCCACCTGCGCGTTTTGCCATTGTATGAATGTGCCGAAGGACCAAAGCCTAAATAAGGCTTGCCTCTCCAATAATTCGTGTTGTGAATTGCTTCACCATCTTTTTTCGCGAAATTAGAAACCTCATATTGATCAAATCCTTTCCCTTGCAAAACCTCTTTCAGGAGTTCAAATTGAGCCGCCACATCTTCCTCTAGAGGCATGTTAAAAGCGCCTTTATTCACTAGTTTATAGAGCGCTGTTTTTTGTTCTACGGTGAGGCAGTAGGCTGAAATATGATTTACCGGCAATTCAATAATTTTTTCCAAGGTATCAGCCCACTGTTTTAAAGAAAGGTCAGGCAACCCATAAATAAGATCGACATTTATTCTATTAAAACCTTCTTGATCTGCCAGCTTTACTGCCAGAAATCCGTCAATGGCTGTGTGTGCTCGATTCATCCAATGCAGGTCGGCCTCTTTCAAGGATTGTATACCCATGGAAAGGCGGTTTATTCCAAGCGATTTCCACACGCTTAAGCTTTCTCTTGTTACATCTTCTGGATTAACTTCAAGTGTGAGTTCCTTCACTGAGTCGATTCCAAAGCTCATTTTAAGCTCATTTAGCAGCAGAGATAACTCTTCTTTGTCGAGAATACTTGGAGTTCCACCTCCAAAATAGATTGTTTCTAAGGGTGCTTGGAGTTCATTTTTACGAAAGGAGATTTCCTGCGAAATTTTTTCAATTAGATTTGAACGGTATTTTTCAAATGTTGTTGAAAAATGAAAATCACAATAGGAACACCTTTTCCGGCAAAACGGAACATGAATGTAAATACCCGCCACAATTGGCTACCTTGTTTTAATAAACTTAACTGTCTTATGTTCAGTTTGACTTACAATTTCTACGAGATAGGTTCCTTGTCCCAATGAAGAAACATCTACTTGATTATTTTCGCTTACACAGGAAGTCCCCATCATAAATTGACCCGTCAATGAATAAATTGAAAGGTAAGACGGCCCTAAATTACCCGTGGAAACATGTAGCAATCCT
Source organism: Crocinitomicaceae bacterium (assembly GCA_044345395.1). GTDB lineage: Bacteria > Bacteroidota > Bacteroidia > Flavobacteriales_D > Crocinitomicaceae > UBA952. The sequence continues at coordinate 9,886 of JBIJBD010000030.1, forward strand.
TCTGTAACCGGGTTTGGAAACAACACAACTTCAGTGCTTTGGATGGCTGAAATACCTGCCTGTCCAATGCAAAACTGAATACTTGTTTGATCCCCGAAGTCTGCATTTGCTTCCGGTATAGCAGCCAATGTGTCTCCTTGAAATACGATGCTTACACTTCCGTCTTGACCACACCAAAACCCACCAATCAAACCATCTCCGTATGAATCCATGATAACATACGTATAACACCCGTTGTTTAAACACCATGGCTCGATAATAAGTCCCGGAGCATCATCTGGATAACCACTTCCAAAATAAACAGCGTTGGCATTTTGATCCTGTAATTCCCAACTAGTTTCCGACCCGTAACAGTCCAACGTTAAATTGAGGTTAACTGTTTGTCCACCAATGACTACGTTAAATGAGGAACTAATTGAATTGTTGTTGCTGTTTTCGTCAGTTTGTCCTGCGTTTGGTCCCGAAATATTTGCCGAAAAAGTATGGTTTCCGGCGCTCAATGTGGCAGCCGGTAAAGAGACGATAGTGGATTGCCACTGTGGCAAATTCCCAGACCAGTTATACGTTTGATCTAGAACACCATCAAAACCATAGGTAATTGTAGCACTTGTTAAAGCTTGCTGTCCATTATTTTGAATAGAGAACGAAGGCGTTACAGTTCCACCACAAAAAGTTCCCGAAACTCCTTGTGGATTTGCAATTCCAGCATCCACTTGCACTGGGGTTGCGTTTGAAGGGTCATAACCATCAATAAACTCAGCACCAGAATTATTTGGATCTAACCAGTATTTTAATTGATTTGTACTAGTTGAATTCGCTGGCTCCCACGAGCTGTAAATCCTACCGTAGTAGTCTGGTGAACTTAGGTTACTGCAGGAAGCCCCGCCCCCCCAAAGCTGACCAATAATTCTGTGATTTTGATCAAACAAAGGAGACCCTGACGACCCGCCTTCAGTTGTGGTATTTCTATCCCATTCAACTGTCCAGGTCGAATTAGCCTCTGTAGATCCCATCCCTTGACTAGCTATGGCTGGTGCATCGTCAAAAGATATTTTTTTAATGTCACCCGCTGGATGATGAATAGAAACCGTAGACGTTGGTGCTGCATCTCCATTGTTCCACCCCGCAAAATAAGGGTTGTAAGTTAATGGCACCGTATTTCCTTGTAAACCACCGGTTATTTCAACTAAACAAAAGTCTGATGGAGTCCTTCGAGATCTTAATATGGAGCCACTTAGTGATTGGAACGTGGGCGAACTTCCAGGATTTGTGCAATCTGCTGCTTGCCAGTTAAATCTAAATATCCAATTCGTGGGGTCAGAATAACAGTGATTAGCAGTTAAAACGTATGGTTTTCCATCGTTTAAGGTGTTGTTAATTAACGCGCCTGAACAAAACCCATTACTTCCAGAAACCAACATGACGGCACTGTTTCGTTCTTGCTGCCATGGTAAACCATCTGCACAATTAACGTTCATATTGCACGCACCCGAACTTCCAAATGCCTTTTCAGAATACTCCTCAGCTGTTCTATATCCGTGCGTAACACGAGAAATATTAACATACCCTTGAGGATTGTTTTTAGGCACAAAGTATTCAACAATTACTCGAGAACCCGGGACTAATTCTGTCCCTAAAATCCCCTTGTAGACATGATTTTCCGTAAATTTCCCTAAAATAAAATCTTTAGATGGGTTGTAAACGAAAAGACCGTTACCCTCAGGAATATCAAGATTTGTAAATGTTAAGTTAATTGTTAGTGCATTTTTACAGGCTAATTCAAGCAACCACACCCTATCGCCGTTCGGTAATGTATGCCAACTGCCGCTGTTTTCGAATCCCAATTGTGTTTCGTTGTTATACCCAAAGCGCCAAGGTGCAGTTCCTGTATGATCAATAGTTGCGTCTTCGTTTTTCAAAGCGGTTATGTTCGGCTCATTGAAAATCACAGTTTTCGAAGGGGTTATTTTATATTTTGCCCCTTGTGGTTTTCCACCGTCACCTTGTTGCGAAAACATCGAAAAAGGAAGTAAAATCCCCGAAACGAAAAGAGAAAAGTATCTTATCATAGTTAGTCTTTTTTTACACGTTTTATGCTACATCCCACAGGGGTGGTTGTACTAGGTTTGCATTTTTTTCCATTTGCTTGGGCCTGCATGGCCATTGAAAGATAAGGAATGTCTTTTTTTCTTTTATTTTCAGCAATATTATCAATAGAACCCATATAAACTAGGTTCATTTCCTTGTCAAAATAATATATATGAGGGGTGGTTTTCGCACCAAAAAGATCTGCCATTTTACTGTTTTTATCGAGTAAATAAGGCATCATATAGCCTTGTGTCACTGAACGCTTTTGCATTTCTTCAAAAGAATCAGCGCCATTTCTTTTACCCTCATTTGAATTGACCAGTACAAGGCCAATATTATATTTTAATGCTTGCTCGTGTAGGGAATTGTATTGGTTTTCCCATCCTGGAAAATCAGGCGTTCCGACAACGAAAGGACAGCTATTGCAACTAAATAGTACAATTAATCCATTTTCTTTTTTTGCTTGATTTAGCGAAAGGCTTCCTCCTTGGGTGTTTTGCAAGGCCTCATCTGTCATGGGTGCGCGCCCCCCGATTGTTAACAACACGGGTTTTGAGTTGCCTTGGGCAAAAGACATGACTCCTTCAAAAGATAAGACAATCAACAGAAATAAATTTTTCATTTTCAAAATATTTTAGTTGATAAAAATACGACGAAATTTCAGTATTTCCATAAACTTTCAACAAATCAACTTCGTTAAGGTTTCTTATATTTGCTTAATATCACCATGTATACAAAAGAAAAACCGTTGGTAATAGGAATTTGTGGGGGTAGCGGATCAGGTAAAACCACGCTATTGCGTAGACTGTCGGAATCATTTTCCAAGGAAAATCCTTCTATTTTTTCTATGGACAATTATTACAGACCTATAGAAGAGCAACGTAAAGATCTGAATGATGTTGTTAATTTTGACTTGCCAACTGCCCTATATGAGGAGAAACTTGTTCGTGATTTAAAGTCACTTGTGCATGGAAATGAGGTTGTTGTAAAGGAGTATTTTTTCAATGCACCACCGGATAAAAATGTGCTACTTACCATCCGGCCGAGTCGACTAATCATTGTGGAAGGTTTATTTTTATTTCATTTTGTTGAAATACCCAAAATTTTGGATTTTTCAGTGTTTGTGGAGGTAAATCATGAGGTACAGCTAGACAGGAGGTTGTACAGAGACCAAGAAACGAGGGGTTATAGGCGTGACGACATCTTATATCAATGGAATAACCATGTAATTCCTTGCTACGACCAGTTTATTGCTCCACATAGACATAAAGCAGATTTTATCTTTAAAAACGATCACCGTTCAGAGGGTGAATATTTGCGTTTACACGATAAATTAAAATCCTTCATCCCATGAGGTGGTTGTTGGATAGTTTTTTGAAGTACCGATTTTATATCCTTTCAATCATTTTTCTTCTTTTTGGATGGATTCCATTTCTACTCAAGAACAGCTCAGATTTTACTCAACAAAGTTTACAGCGAAACTTTTCCCATCTTGAAAGCGAAGCAAGACAAACGAGTTTGGCAATTTACGAAGAGGTTTTAGACGGGAAAACTCCATCTTTTTCAAATTCGCCTTTTTTTGTGCACATCTACGAAGGCGATTCCCTGATCTATTGGAATACAAATAAGCTGCCCGTATCTAAGTATGCGCAGCCCCAATTCCCAACAAATGGAAGGGCACAATTGCAAAATGGGTGGTATTATGCAGTCTTGAAAGAAGACGAACGATTCAAAGTATGTGTGAGTTTTTTAATTAAACAGAATTATTCATATACAAATACAAACCTAATTAATCACGTAAACCCTAGTTTGAGTGCATTTAATTTTGATGTCGGTCTTCAGGAGGAGGAGGGGCTAATTGTTAGAGACGCAAACAACAACTTTGTGTTTTCTGCGGTTCAAAGCGAAAAAGATGCCTACTTAATTGTAACAAATGGTCTTTTTATCTTTACATTTTTAGCTATAATGTCTTTCCTGGCTGGAATTTACAATTCCTTTTATCTACATCCTTGGAAATCATATTTACCATTTTCCTTAGTACTTATTATTCGCTTGGCAATCAGCTTTGTTGACATGTCGGCATTAACAGGTAATCAAGCAAGCTTTACAGATAAAATACTTGATGGCGGTGTTTTGATGGAGTCCTTTCTAGATTTATTGGTAAATATTTTACTTATTTCTTTATTTGTCATCAATGTTTTGTCTTTATTGTCACGCATCAAGTGGAAGGCGTCTTGGTGGGTTATACTTTTAAGCTTAATTTTCTATTGGTTCTTAATCCTTGAGATTCTTCAAATAACCGTTAAGAACACTTCAATACCTTTAGATCTTCACAATATTTTTGCACTGAATGAAAACACATTACTTTTATTTATAGTATTAGGGCTTCTTTTTTATTCTGTGCAATATGCATTTGAATGGTACACCTCGCGTATTTTGTCGAAACCCGAAACGGCCAGAAATTCGGTAATCGTTACAATTTTTCTGTTTTTAATTTTTGGTTTATTCCGAGTATTGATTTATGAAGACCCTTTGGCTGTTGCCGCAATTCCTTTACTTTTATTTTTGACAAACATCTACTTTTTTACGCGCACAGAGTTTTCTCAAAAGCTAGGATTTCAATTGTTGAATTTAGCATTATTCACAGTTTCGGTTGTAATCAGCACTAATGAACACAACGAAAACAAAGACAAAGAGCTTAGAAAAAAGTATGCTGAGTTGCTTTCTGTAGAGCGAAATCAAGCTATCGAAAAAGAGTATTCTTTTATCAAGAAAAAACTTGTATCAAATGCAATTATCCGAAGTGTTGCAGAAAACAATCAAGCAGATTTGAGTATTTCTGCTTTTGGTGACATATTGGAAAAAAAAGTTTTCAAGGGAGAGTGGGAATCCTTTGAAATACGATTTAATTTATTCGACTCGGCCGGTATTTCCTATTTATCCAAAGAGACTTCAATGTTGGACCAAGCGAAGAATATTTTAGTAAATCACAGTGTTCGCGTTAATAACGACTCCACCTTGTACTTTATTCCAAATGAGTTCAGTGGCATTTCATACATAATTCATTTACCATTAATTGTTAAGGATAAAAAAGTGTTATTTCTTGCGACCCTAAAGTCTAAAAAAATACCAGAGGAGATAGGATTCCCGCGTTTATTGATAAGTGAAAAATCTAAAGCGCTACTATCATTGGAGGACTATTCCATTGCAAAATATGCTTCAGGAAAACTTACAAAATCATATGGGGCATATAGTTACGAAGTTAATTTTAAAGGAAACAAATCTTCCCAGCCAAAGGGAGAATTTTACGAAAAAGATGGTTACAGCCATTACCTCCTCGATAAAGGTAATAATAATGCAGTTGTGTTATCCGTTAAAAAATCAACGTGGTTAACTTACTCAACCTCTTTTTCTTATGTATTTTCTTTTTGGGGCATTCTCATGTTAATCTCTTACGTATTAGGCGTAAAACAGCTACCAAACGTTTCTTCATTTTCTCTTGCCTTTAAGATTCAATTTGTTCTGGTGTTTCTTGTTGTTCTCGCTTTAATACTGTTTGGTACCGGTAGCGGGCTTTTTGTTAGTGAACAATACGAGGATTACACAAGTAAAAACATTAATGAAAAATTAAATTCAGTGGAGGAAGAACTCAAAGGAAAAGTAGCATCAAATCAACGAATTTCCATTGAGAATGACGGAAACTTCTTGGAGGGAGTATTAATCAAATTGTCAAAAGTTTTTGTGACCGATATTAATATGTATGACACACATGGATACTTAGTAGCCTCCTCACGGCCCAAATTATTTAATCTCGGATTAATGGGTGAACAGATTAACCCTGTCGCTTTCCAAGAATTAAAAATAGCAAACAAGAGTTTTCATAAACATAATGAGCAGATAGGCTCTCTTTCTTTTATCTCAGCGTATAAACCTATTTACAATTCTAAAGGTAAGTTGCTAGGGTATGCAAACTTGCAATATTTTGGTCAACAAAAGGAATATGAAAATCAAATTCAACAATTCATCGTTGCAATTATTAATGTCTTTATTCTTTTGATAGCACTTTCCATAATGATAGCACTTTTCGTTTCAAATTGGCTGACTTCACCCTTGCGTTTGTTGAAAGAAAAACTCAGTACGCTCAGGTTAGGAATGCATAACGAAAAGATTGATTATACAGGAAATGACGAAATTGGATTAATTGTGAAAGCATATAATGCAAAGCTTGATGACTTAGAGTTAGCCGCAAAACAATTAGCATCCTCTGAAAGGGAATCGGCGTGGCGAGACATGGCTAAACAGGTGGCGCATGAAATTAAGAATCCCCTTACTCCGATGAAGTTGAGTATCCAGCATTTGATGCGTATATATGATCCTTCAGATCCTACAATGACGGAAAAAATTAAAAAAATGATGGCTTCGTTAATTGAGCAAATTGATGGTTTAACACGCATTGCAAATGACTTTTCAAATTTTGCCAAAATGCCTGAGCCCACTTTTGAGAAGCAAGATCTGGTTGCCATTGTGCAAAATTGTATTGCTGTTTTTCAAAATGAGACAGCTACACGATTTAATTTCACTTCGACCAAGCAAAAAATTGAAGTGTTGATTGATAAAGGTCAATGGATTCAGGTGATGAATAATTTGTTAAAAAACGCAATTCAAGCAACACACGCTATGGAAAACGGAAAAATAGATGTTCGAATTGACATATTGAATAATCAACTTGTTTTAGAAATAGAGGATAATGGCGTTGGAATTTCTAACGAATTAAAAGATCGAATTTTTGTGCCACATTTCACAACCAAAACTACAGGAAGCGGAATAGGGTTATCAGTTGTTAGACAAATTTTGGAATATCATCGGGCAGAAATACAATTTGAATCAGAACTTGGAGAAGGCACTATTTTTAGAATTTTCCTGCCACTCAACGAAAATCTTTAAGATATGAGGTGTCTGTTAAGCAACTTAAAAATGCAATTAAACTTTTTTTGTCTTCACTAGAAATTGGAAATGGTTTGATGAGTAGGTTCTTATTGACATGTTGTTTTCCACCACTGGCATAATGATTTATCACCTCTTCCAAACTTTTAAAAGATCCGTCATGCATGTATGGGTACGTTAAACTTATGTTGCGTAAAGAAGGCACTTTGAATTTTCCTATGTCAGTGCTGTCCAAGTGGATGCGAAAACGTCCTTTATCTTTGGTAAAATCAGCATAAACACCATTGTTTTCTGCTTTGTAGTTTGTAAAATAGGGTGGTGGATGGCATGAAGCACAATTCAATTGGTTCAGAAATAAATCCATACCTCTTTTTTCTTGTTTGGTTAAAACAGATGACCTGCCTTTTATATATTGATCATAACGACTATTAAATGAAAGTAATGATCGTTCAAATGATGCAATACTTCGAGTCAACACGTAAGCATCAAAATCTCTATTGAATATTGTCTTTGCGGCTTGTTGGTATTCAGGGATTGAGCGAAGGATCGGAATTAATTCCTTCATGTTGTGTCCCATTTCTGTGGCTTCTTGTAAAGGAACAATAACTTGTAATTCTAATGTTTTCAAATGTGCATCAAACATAACCGTTGGTAAAAATGCGGCATTTAGTAAACTCGAAGCATTTCTTTCTGTCCGTTGACCCCTTATCCCTTGACTTGTGGTTAGATTATCGCAAAATGCCCTTTTCGGATCATGGCAATTTGCACAGGATACAGTACCATCCTTTGATAGCCGCTTGTCAAAAAAAAGTTGTCTACCCAGGGCAATTTTTTTATCACTTAGCGGATTGTCTTCGGGTGTGGGAATAAAACTAACATCTTGTGGTTCTATTGCCCCTTGGCCTTCTTGAAAAGAAGCTTTACAAGCCAACATTATTAAAAATATGCCGACAAAATATAAAAGAGGCGGCGAACATCTACTAAACAT
>JBIJBD010000185.1:0-4347 GCA_044345395.1 Crocinitomicaceae bacterium
TTTATCTTCACTATTAATGAAATATATACCAGGGATAAGTGACGAAATTACCAATTTATCGCAATTTTCAGTGAAATTATGCTGATATACAATTGTACCGTCCGCTTTTGTGAGGTGTATGTTTTTTAGATGTTTCGTTATACAATAAACGGTCAGCTCGCCCTTTGCAACAGAATATGTGAACTGTGAAATACCTACAGGTTGAATTCCAGCTGTAGGAGATTGTTCGAAAACGGTCTGATTGGTTACATTATTTAAAAGGATTTCATTTACTCCAGTAGAACCATGCGCAACCCCAGATGTACCCAAGGGAATATTTTCTATCCAACGGTCTAAGTGACAATTAATGAAAACATCTGTTTGGTCGGAGCTGGTGTTGGTCTGTATAACGGAGGTAATACTTACCGATTGTTGATTTTGGTCTCCTAAATTGTGAAGTTCAAAATACCCTTCGTTGGTTTCAATGTTGTTATTTCCATTTATGTCATTCCAACCACCTAAGATCATGTGCATATATCCGGCTTGCCATCCCCAGTACATGGACGGGCTTTGAAAACTTAAGGGATGAATTTCAGGGTAAGTTGAAATATCTTGCGAAAACACACCAGATTGGGTATTGAGTTCTTTCGGGACGCCAACCAAAAAGTCAACGCTTTCGATTTGTTGAATGGGAAGGAAACCAAGGTAAATAGTTTGATTAGTTGGCTCAATTAAAAAAACCTGATTTAGGAACATGGTTTGTTGCCCCCCATCGTGGGTTAGGACAATATTTGAAACATAGTAATCAAAATGGTCTAATCTAAACAAGGTATTATCTGAGGCCAAGTATGTCGTTGAAATATCCAGCGCATTATTCGAATAAACAGCATCTAAGTGGATAAAAATGTTTCGCTGACCATTCACCCCGAACGCTCCAAGAAAAAAAAGAATCAGTAGATGTTTCATACTCAAATTTACGAATTATTGAATTAATTTGAAGTGTTTCGAAAACTCCCACAAAACGATACCTGCACAGACAGACACATTAAGACTGTGTTTTGTTCCAAATTGAGGAACTTCTACAACAATATTAGATAGATTTACTACATCTTGTTTCACGCCATTTACCTCGTTTCCAAAAAATAATGCAAATTTTTGTTTGTGGTTTATGGTTAATTCATTCAATTTAGTTGTGTTTTGCGCCTGCTCAATACTGCACAGTTCGTATCCCTCAGATTTCAGTCGTTCTGCTAATTCCACCACGGACTCAGCATATTCCCAAGCTACAGTTTCTGTGGCGCCTAAAGCCGTTTTATGAATGTCTTTATGTGGAGGGCAAGCGGTTATACCACATAGGTATATTTTTTTTACCATAAAAGCATCGGCGGTCCTAAAAAACGAACCAATATTGTTTAGTGATCGGATGTCGTCCAACACCACCACAAGTGGAAATTTTACTTGTTGTTTATAAACTTCTTCTGTAACGCGGTCGAGCTCCCAAAGTTTAAGTTTTCTGTTATTTTTTTTTAATGTCATATTTCGATTCGCGCAATATATATCCTTTTTATATTAACATCTTTAGTTCCATCGCCAATTTTTTCTGTTCTTACACCAATGCCATTTGTGTGCTTTTGAGAACTACGGTAGGTAATTCCAATTAGTTGTCCATTTACATTTTTCACCCAATCGATGAAAATTACTGCGTGACCGGAATTATTATTTCTCCAGAATTGTACAAAGTCTCCTGGTTTCGCCTCTTGTAAGGGTATAGCACAACCCCACTGCATCTCTTCAAGTGCTAATACACATTGTGTTTCTACGCTTTCCTCAGAGATGCCGTACCAAACATGTTGGAATCGCTTAAGTTGGGAGTTTATAGTATCAGGAAGCACCTTGAGTTTTTTCAATGTCTCAAAGGCCACGTTAAATGTGAACCCCGAACAATAAGTGCCGCTTTTGCTTTTTCCTAAGAATGTTTGATTTCCGAGCATAAGGTCTTGATAAACACCCGTACTTGACCAATTATATCCTCCCCCACACCGACTTTCTGCCTCATCTAACACCATACAGTTGATGTCCTGTGCTTGTGTTAATGAACAAATTAAACAGATAAAAAAAAATGTGTTACACCTCATGCCCTTAAAATTAGGTATTGTGAGGTAAAAAAAAAGAAGTGAATAGTAAAGCTTTCAACAGCTAAAACTGAATAAAGAAATTTTGAATAGGATATAAAAAGACTGTTTGGACCGAATAGAAATAACTATCTTTAAAACGCAAAAAAAACATACTTGACAAAAAAACCTACAGACTTAAAACACGCGGAAACTCCCTTGATGAAACAATACAATCAAATCAAGACGAGACATCCAGATGCATTGTTACTGTTTAGGGTGGGTGATTTTTATGAAACATTTGGCGAAGACGCAATAAAAACATCAAGGATTTTGGGCATAATATTAACCAAAAGGAAGAATGGGGTTGCCGCAGAAATAGAACTAGCGGGTTTTCCTCATCATTCGTTGGAAACCTATTTACCTAAACTTGTGCGTGCGGGCCAACGTGTTGCAATTTGTGATCAGTTAGAAGACCCTAAAATGACCAAAACCATTGTGAAGAGGGGTGTAACAGAACTAGTTACACCAGGCGTGTCTTTTAATGATCAGGTACTTGAACAATCTAAAAATAATTTTCTGTGTGCTATTTCCTTTGGAAAAACAACTCATGGTATCTCTTTTATTGATGTCTCAACCGGAGAATTTTTATTGGCACAAGGAGATATAGATTACCTAGAAAAATTAATTAGTGGTTTTGAACCTTCAGAACTCATTTATCCGAAGAACAAAACCCAAATGTTTAAGGATGTTTTTGGCGAGCAGTATTATTCCTTTAGAATGGAAGATTGGGTATTTACTGGCGATTATGCACAGGAAATATTAACCAAACATTTTACCACAAATTCGTTGAAGGGATTTGGAGTTGAAGGGATGGAAGAAGGGATAGTTGCCTCAGGTGCAATTTTACATTATTTAAATGAAAACCAGCACCACAAGCTAGGTCATATTTCGTCACTTTCGCGCATTGAAGAGGATAAATACGTTTGGCTTGATCGATTTACCGTCCGCAATTTGGAACTAGTGCATTCTGTCAATGAAAATGCAGTTACTTTATCCCAAATTCTTGATCAAACCACAACACCAATGGGTGGAAGGTTGTTGAAACGATGGCTCGTATTGCCTTTAAAAGAACGAGTGGAGGTTGAAGAGCGCTTGAAGGTGGTCGACTATCTTTTTCATCACCAAGAAGTGCATTTTGAATTAACACAGCGTTTAAGAGAAATTGGTGATTTAGAGCGTTTGATTTCGAAGGTTGCGGTTGGAAAAATAAACCCACGCGAAATAGCTCACTTAAAACGAATACTAAAGCAAATACCATTGCTTAAAAAGTTATTAGCGACTAAAGATCATCAATCGATCGCAGCTTTAAATTCTCAATTAAATGCTTGTTCACCACTTATTCAGCTTATTGATAAGTTTTTGCTTGAGGAGCCGGCACCACAACTTGGAAAAGGCCCGGTAATCGCTAATGGCGTCAATGTAGAGTTGGATGATTTAAGGAATATATCATTTAGTGGAAAGGATTATTTAGAGAAGCTGCAGAATAGAGAAGCTGAACGAACGGGAATTCCTAGTTTAAAAATTTCATTTAACAACGTGTTTGGTTATTACATCGAGGTAAGAAATACCCACAAGGATAAGGTTCCACAAGACTGGATTAGAAAGCAAACCCTGGTGAGTGCCGAAAGATATATCACCGAAGAGCTAAAGGACTACGAGGTTAAAATACTTGGTGCGGAAGAAAAAATTCTAACGATTGAAAGCACATTGTTTCAACAACTAGTGTTGGACATGGGTTCTTTTGTGTCGATCATTCAACATAATGCGCGGACAATAGCCCGCTTAGATTGCCTACAGTCATTCGCTGCAGTTGCTGTACTAAATAAGTATTGCAAGCCGACGTTGAATGATGGGTTTGTTATAGACATTAAAAATGGTAGGCATCCGGTAATAGAAAAAAGATTAGCCGTAGGACAAGAATATATACCAAACGATGTTTTCTTGGATAATGATTCGCAACAAATTATTATGATTACTGGCCCCAATATGAGCGGCAAAAGTGCAATTTTGAGGCAAACAGCTCTTATTGTGTTAATGGCACAAATGGGTTCTTTTGTACCTGCAGATTCTGCAATTCTTGGCATGACAGATAAAGTCTTTACACGAGTAGGCGCAAGCGATAATATTTCTTCCGGCGAATCAACATTCATGGTCGAAATGAATGAAACGGCAAGTATTCTCAATAATATGTCGT
>JBIJBD010000039.1:0-16318 GCA_044345395.1 Crocinitomicaceae bacterium
ATGATATTGGTCGCGGCACATGTACCTATGATGGAATTTCAATAGCGTGGGCCATTGCGGAATATATACACGAATACCCTAAAGCAAAATGTAAAACACTTTTTGCAACGCATTATCATGAATTAAACGAAATGACGAAACATTTTGAGCGCGTGCGGAATTTCAATGTTTCAGTAAAAGAAACAAAAAACAACGTCTTGTTTTTAAGAAAACTAGAGCCCGGCGGTTCTCATCACTCGTTTGGAATTCATGTGGCTAGAATGGCAGGAATGCCGCCGCTAGTTGTAAATAGGGCGGAACAGGTATTACATGATTTAGAGCGCTCGCATTCTACCTTTTCCAATGAAAAACAGGGGGCTAAAAAGAGCAAGAGCGCCAAAGAAAAGTCAACCATGCAATTAAGCTTTTTCCAGCTAAATGACCCTGTCTTAGAACAAATACACGAAGAATTAATAGGGATAGACATAAATACGTTAACCCCGGTTGAAGCACTCATGAAGTTAAATGAAATTAAAAAACTAACTGGCGGATGAAACCAGTCAGCTTATCAACAATGCGGTGGAAACTTTTTTTGCTTGGGTTTTTTAAAATCCCCATGATTCATTATGTCCGACCGCGCATAATAAGTTGTGATGACAATAACATACAAATTAAAATACCATTTAGAAGAAGGACGAAAAATCATTTAAATTCAATGTATTTTGGAGCCTTAACCATTGGCGCAGATTTAAGCGCGGGTTTAATGGTGTTTTATGCCTGTGGAAGAATGAATAAAAAGCTGAGTTTAGCCTTTAAAAGCGTCAAGGGAGAATTTATAAAAAGACCCGAGACAGCAGTTTTTTTCAACTGTAGTCAAGGAGAATTTGTCCGAGAAAAATTGGAAGAAGCAATCAGATTAAATGAAAGAATTAATTTTACACTTTCCGTTATAGCAACAAATGACACAAATGAATGTGTAGCAACATTTGAAATGGAAGTATCAATTAGAGTTTATTAACATGAAGATGCAACAGACACTAACCATTATTCTTGTGCTCTGTTTAATGGGGTGTGCAATAGAAGAAGCTAAGCCTTCAGAAAAACAACAATTAGTTATTGCTTCAGACTATCTCAGCCCAAGCGACACAGTTTTGTTTTCGGATTTTATTAAAAAAAGTGGCATTCAAATTCGCATATTAACGCTGTCTCCTGAAAAGATAAAATCTCACATAGAAAGGTTTAAAAACAATGCGCAATTTGACTTGGTAATGCTTGGCAAATTATCTTCTGTGCTTACTTTGGAAAACGTGAAATTTCATAATTTATCTAATGCTTATTTATCGAAGTATGCCAACAGCTTAAAGATTTTTCACAATCGTCAATGGATAGTTTCGAGTTTAGACCCTTATTTTTTCTCTTTTGAAAGAGACAGTTCTGCAATACCCGAGCTTTATGATCAATTAGGTAGTGGGTTTATGTGGGCATCACCCGATAAAGATAAATGGGATCTATTTGATGTTTATTTTACCTATTATTTGTCTGGTCTGAAGGAAGAAAATTCTAAAAGAATAAAAGAGCAGTTTAGTCTTAATGAAGTCGAATTTTTCCAATCGAACGATTCTGTGCGAAATCAACAATTTTTGTTGCATAAGAATTCTAGCTATTTATCCTCAAAGACATTATTTTCCAATAAAAAAAGAGAATTATCGAAAAGCACAAATATTCGTGGGTTTGGTGTTTATGCCGACCGAAAATGCATGGCAATTGTTAATGAAGCAAAGAACATAGGAAACGCAAGTGAGTTCTTAAGTTATTGGGACGAGCATTATTCCAGAGAAAACTTCCTTCCTACTCAAGGCGATTATCCATATCCCGACAAAAGAGGGATTTCAAAAGGGGTTAAATTTTTTATAATTTCAGAGGATGAATTACTTGCCCTGTTGAAAAAGCAAAATTTTAAAAAAAATTAAAAGATTTTAAGGATTATAACGTGTAACTTTGTAAGAAAATTATGTATCCAGCAGAATTAGTTAGACCCATGAAAGACGACCTCGTCAATGTAGGATTCGAGGAACTATTAACACCAGAAGCAGTCGATGAGGTTATAGATAATACTAGAGGCACCTTACTAGTCGTTGTAAATTCAGTTTGCGGTTGTGCGGCGGGCAATATGCGCCCCGGAGTGAAGTTGTCTTTACAACAAGATAAAAAACCAGCTCGACTTACTACAGTGTTCGCTGGGGTAGACGCTGATGCGGTTGCACAAGCAAGAAAGTACTTTTTGCCGTACCCCCCTTCTTCACCATCTATAGCGCTTTTTAAGGACGGGGATTTAGTTCACTTTTTAGAAAGACACCACATCGAAGGTGGAAGCGCACAAATGATAGCGGCGAATCTTCAGGCTGCCTACGATGAATTTTGTGGATGAAACGCGTTTATTATTTATCCACATGCAATAAGTGTAAGCGCATTTTAGCGGCTGAGGATAAACTGAGTGAGTTCGAACTTATAGACATTAAGTACCAACGCATTTCTTCAGATATTTTGGAGTTTCTAGCAAGAGAGCTGGGAAGTTATGAGGTGCTTTTCAATAAGAGAGCCATAAAATTTAAAGATGAATCTATTCGTGCTTCAATTAAAAACGACACAGATTATCGGCGTCTTATTTTAGAAGAATACACATTTTTAAAGCGTCCGATATTTATAAATAATGAGAAGATAGGACTTGAAAAGTCCTTGTTAATAATATAAAAGGTGGGGCTGTATAATTTTCTCCCAGTCGGTTTTTATCAACCCAGAAATTGTTTCTCTAAATTTCTCGGGTTTGTAAGTAAAAAGGTTATAAGAATCCGGAATTCCCGTAAGCAAATCAAGGTGTTTTTCTCCACTTGGGTTAGCTTGTGTTGGATATTTTTCCCAAGAAAAATACTCGCTGTGCAGGTTAAACAACGAATATAGCACTAAAAAGCCGAGGTTCACCGGAGAACAAAACGATTCTGTTGGGCACAGTAAAACGCCCGTTATATTTTTATTATTGGCTCTTAAACTAAGGTTTTTGTATGAAAGCCCCTGAAAATCAATGTTAAAGTCAGTTAGTGAAACACTAGGGTTTCCAATCCATTGAAAGGAATAGGCTGAATTTCTACCTACCGAGAAATTAGTAGCCTCAAGAAGGCACAAGCCTGGATATAATTGTACGGACTCAAAGTTTACGAGTGCCGGTGATGGATTTATCCAAGGCATTTTCCAATCTCGAAATGTTTGATTTCTCTCCCAGCCACAAGTCATAATGTTCAAATCAGCACCCCACCTTTGTGTTGAATTAAAATAGCTTGCTAGTTCGCCTAGCGTACAATAATGGGTTATTGGCATATTGAACCGCCCAATAAAACTGCTACAACGTTGATCTAATGTTGGCCCTTCACTTTTAGAAATGTCTCCACCAAGTGGATTAGGTCGGTCCAATAGGATTATTGTTTTTTTTTTTTGTGCCGATACTTCTAGGAAATATGTTAATGACCAGACATACGTATAAAACCGCGCGCCAACATCTGGCAAATCAACAAGTAAAACATCAAGGTCTTCAATATATTGGTCATTTACGAGTTGTTCTTTTTGGTAAAGACTAACCACCGGCAAGTTGGTGAGTTCGTCTCGTTGGTGAGGAATCCAAGCGCCATCCGCCCCCGTTGCATTAATTCCATGTTCGGGAGAAAATAAACGTACGATATTAAACCCCCCCTGTAGCAGCGCAACACGACTTTTTAGACCCCACGAAGTGTAAGCCCCATCGTTAGTTAGTAAGCCGATTCTCTTATTTTTCCATTTAGGATTTAAGATAAGAAGTTTGTCTACGCCAAATATCACGGATGGCCTACCCATAATATGGACTTATAAGTGCATAAACGATAACTCCTGAAATTGCTACGTAAAGCCAAATAGGAAAAGATATCCGAGTCAATTTTTTATGTTTAGCATATTCACCTTGCCATGCAAAAAGATAAGTAAATAATACGAGTGGTACTACAATAATGCTAAGTAGGACATGCGAAACCAATAAAAAGTAATATAAACCCACCATACTTCCAACAGCAATTGATTCATCAGCATCTCTCACGTTATCATGGTTGCTATCTCCAAAAACCGTAGGTTTTGAGGTCATGTGGTAAGCAACATAACCAGCTAGAAATAATAGCGAGAGAAATAAACAAATACGAATTAGCTTCCGGTGTAGCGACATGTTGTGACTTTTTATAGCATAGAGTGCAGCTAACAAAAAAAAGGCAGTTAATCCATTAATAGTCGCATAAATTGGAGGTAAAAAGCTAAAGTCGTAACCGGTAAGTTGCACCTTAAAGAGCACAGCAACTATCAACGGGATTGCAATTGATAAAGAAATGATTGCAATACGCGCTTGTTTAATTTTTTCTGGGGCTAAGGTTGTACTCATAGGTTAATAGATTGGTCAAGTCTAACTTTAAACGTTGATATTCTTTTTCATCGGCATCTCCATCGGGATTGGTAATTTGATAAACTCCACGCACGTGCCCAGATTTATCAACCAAAGTAAAAGCTCCAGAGTGTGCATATCCTCCCGCTTCAGCTTCGTCTTTACCTGCGTGAACCAAAAAAGACTTTACTCCGAGTTCGTGAACTTTTACCTCAGGAATTCCTGTAAGCAGGGCCCAATTTTTTGTTTGAATTTTGTTTTTCTTTATGTATTCTCTTAAGACTGCTGGACCATCAAAAGCAGGATTAATCGTAAACGAAATGAGTTGCAATTGGTTTTCCCAGTCAATCATCTCTTTTTGTAAACGCTGCATTTGCGTGTTCATAATCGGGCATATTGAAGGACACGTAGAAAAAAAGAACTCAGCCACCCAAACCTTGTCTTTATAATCTTTGTTTGTTTTCCACGTAGAATCTTGGTCTAAAAATCGGAAAGGAGGAATCAAGTGGTCAATACCCATGTCGCCTAAATAAGGCAAAGAACCCGGTTTGTTTTCTTTAAATGTTTCTTGTTTTTCATCACAAGAAATCATTAAAGTAAATGCGAATAGTAAAAAATATAGGTTATTCACTTCTGTTTTTATCGTATTCTTTTTGTAGTAATGCAAGGTGCTCAAACATAACGCGAATCTCACCCTCTTTGTTCGCGGGCAATACCATGCGAAGGTGTGCGTTTTTGTCTAATAAGAGTAAATATTTTTGATAGGCTCCCACTCCATATTCTTGTTCGCTACTTTTGAGTAGGTTTTTACCGTTGTTTTCAATGTTATAAAAAGCTTTAGCATCTCCCTTTGCCAATGTCCAAAGCGTAGGGTCATAATTCGGAATATTATCTTTTAAAATTTCCGTCATTGAAGCAAATAAAGAGCTGTCAGTTATTGGATTTCCATTTTCATCGGTTAAAAATGAAATAATACGCACTTGTTTCATCTTCTTACGTTTGTTTTCAAAGATGTGATTATATATTAATTCGCGGAAATTAAACAACGAAATTTGACATTTTGATGGACAAGAAAGTTGAATTGTTGAAATGAAAACGATGTCTCCATTATAATCAAAAAGGTTTTTTTTCGAAAAAGAATTTTTTTCAGGGGAATAAATTGAAAACGAATGATTAGGTAGTCCGCCAAAGTCTTCTAATTTCTCAAAGCTGTGTTGACAACCACGTGTACTAATGAATATTAAGGTTGCCGCCGGCCCGAAAACAAGTAAAAAGGCAATAAGTACTTTAAGTTTTCCCTGTTTTGCCTTATTTTCCATATGTTTAGGCCCCTCCGTATGTTGTCCAAGCTTCACCGATGGCGACAGCCTCCCACAAAGCGATAAAAATTAAGTAAAGCATGAACAAGAAATAAGGAACTAGTATCACGTTGCGCAACCATTTTTTTTCATCGCCAAGGTGCATAAAAACCATAACAATATAACCTGCTTTTAACAAGGTCATGATAATGAATGACCATTTTACAACTGGCCAAGCACTTGAACTTTGTTTGATATAAGCACCCAAGGCAACTTCAACAACTGTTACGATTGTTAGAAGTGCGGTTACCATCCATATTTTCTTTCTAATCTTCTTTCCTTGTTCTTCGTCGTGATGTGCGTGCAACGAATATTCTATCAAATCATCTCTTTCCATGAGGTATTATTTTAATGTTATACAAGATAAAAGAAGGTAAATACAAATACCCAAACTAAATCTACAAAGTGCCAGTACAATCCTGTTTTTTCAACCATTTCATAGTGCCCTCTTTTGTGATAAGTACCCATCAATACACCAATCAAAATAATTATATTGATAACCACTCCCGAAAATACGTGAAAACCGTGAAAACCTGTAATGAAATAAAAGAATTGCGCGTATTGTTGAGGCCCGTATTCATTTAATCCAAATTGGTCATCACCAAAAAATTTAGCGCCATAAATCACACGATTTTCTACACCAGATGTTAGCGCTTCATAGTACATTTTTTCTGCTTCAGCACCTTCAATTCGTTTGCCAACATTTTCAGGATTTGCATCTTTCTTTATAATTAATGCGAGGTGATCATCAGCCTTTTTAGAAACGTTTGCAACGGATCCATCCTCTAAATGGATTTGAATATCTTTTCCATGCATGTGGAGATGACCTGCTGTCGCTGCATGTTGAAATTGATGCATAAGATCATCTGTGATTTCTTCACCCACTTTGTGGTCTGATCCCGCTTTAGTAACTGTAAATTTTTCAATTTCTCCAAAATGACCCTGAACGATGGCTTGTGAACCGTTAGATAATTCTACCTTTCCAAATTCTGAACCATGTGTAAAGTGATACCATTCCCAAGCTTGAGACCCTAAAAAGAAGAAACCACCAATAATTGTGGCAATCATCCATTTTATAACGCCTTTTTTATCCATTCTGTGACCCGCTTCAACGGCAAGAACCATGGTAACTGAGGAAACGATGAGGATGAAAGTCATCAGGGCTACATAGATCAATGGGTAGCCATGACCTAAAAATGGAAGCGAATTAAAGGTTTCTTCACCAATTGGCCAAGCTTCAGTTCCAGAAACGCTAACGTCATGTCTTGTAAAACCATACGCTACCAATAGCCCACCGAATGTTAATGCATCAGAAACAAGGAAAAACCACATCATGAGTTTTCCATAACTCGTTTGGAATGGAGATTCTTTACCCCCCCACAACGTTTTTGAATCTAATTCTGCCGAATGTCCTGCCATTTTTTAAGAATTTTTTGCAAGTTTAATGAATATAAATCAAAAATAATAGTAAATAAACCCATAAAAGACCTAAAAAGTGCCAAAATATTGCACCCGTGCGTAAGGATAAATGGTTTTCCGAATTAAATCTGCCTGAAAATGAGTTAATTGTGATTTTTATTAAATAAATCATAGCAACAGCAATGTGGAGTAGATGGATGAAGGTAATGATGTATAGAAATGAGGATGCAGAGTCAGCAGCCTCAATTGCTTTTGTTTCAAGTCCTGCGCTTAACTCTTTTCCTTGATATGTTAACTTACGATTCTTGTTGTAACCAAGCTCTTCCCCTTTGTAATAAATGTGAAAATCTTTTCCAATTTCCCCTTTTGCATAAAAGTCACCCCTATTATCGCGGATATTTTCAGCAAAGTATTTTAAACGCAGCGCATCCAAGTGGGTAAATAAAGTGCCATTTGGGGTGCAAACTTTTCCGTCTTTTACAACGATAGGTCTTTTATCCATAAGAATCACCATTGATGGATTTGGATTTGTCATTTTCATAACCCTACCTTGTTCGTAATCTAAAAACTGAGCTGTATATTCTTGTAATGACTGCATTTCCTCATTAGTCATCTTTTTGCCGTCCAAAAGGTAGTCGTTACAATAAACATCCACAGATTTACCGTACATCACTATTTTGAAATAACTCCCGTATTTTCCATCCACCACCATGATGTGGTTATTCGCCGCATAAAACCCTTTGTCAATTAACTCGCCATAACCCCTGAATTGAAAATAGATGAAAAGCGCTCCTAAAATTGTTGTTATCCCCATCATTGATTTGAGAAGCAGTTGTTTATCTTGTTTTGCTGCGCGTATAGCTAAAATAAAGGTTACACTACTAATTCCCACAGTTGCAGTACTGAACCAGAAAAAATCAGGCATTGGGTATTTTAACCAGAAGGAATCACCCATTAGGACGATATACGCCGAAGTAAATCCGGCAAATAACATGATTACACTGAAAATACCTACATACACGAGGTTCTTCTTCATCTTTTCCTTTACTTGAGGATCGAATTGTGGTTCCATAGGCTAGATTTTATCGAAAACGTAAACAAATTGAATTATCGGTAAATAAACAAATGAGGCAAACATAAGTTTTCTCGCATCTTTCGTTTCACAGTATAGGAATAATCGGTATGCGTAAACAAAGAAAACAATACCGAGTATAGAAGCTATGACTAACGTCGTAATTCCCACCCAATCCAAGGCCCAAGGCAAAAGACTAAAAGGGATTAAAAAAAGTGAATACACCATAATTTGAAAAGCACTTTGTTTTCCCCTTCCCGAAGTTGCGGGCAATAATGAAAACCCTGCTTTTTTGTAATCGTCGTACAATACCCATGCAATTGCCCAAAAATGAGGGAATTGCCAGGTAAATTGTACAAAGAAAAGCACTCCAGATTGTAAGGTAAAATCGTTGCTCTCTGCTACATAACCGAGCATTGGGGGTATTGCTCCAGGGAATGCGCCAACAAAAACAGCCCATGGTGTTTTTAATTTTAGCGGTGTGTATATAAAGACATAAGTTAAAAACGCCAACAGACCTAAAGTCGCACTGTAAAGGTTCAACTGAACCAGTAAGCCAGTGCCGATTGTTAAGGAGAAAAAACAAACGAGGTAAGCTTCTTTTTTGGACATCCAACCTTGAGGAAGGGGCCTATTTTTTGTTCTACTCATTAAGACATCGAGGTCTTTTTCCCAGATTTGATTGGCGCCGTTTGATGCTGCTGTAACGAGTGTTCCACCAAGCATTAAATAGAAAATTTCGAGTGGGTCGGTTCCTCCAGCAAAAAGGTAGCCAGATAGCGCTGAGAGAATAACCAAAAAGCTTAATCTGAACTTGGTAAAGATTAAATAAATCCTCCAAGCACCCGGTTTTTGTGGCTCAATTTCTGACATCGCTGCAAATTTACGAATTTATACGCTCGGAAAGCGACACACAAGACAAACCTAAATGTAATTTAAATGTCGAATAGATATTAAGAAACTCCTTATCTTTAGCGACAAACTTTCAAGACCTATGTATCATAATATTAGTAGCGAAAAAAATTCTCACGTGGCAATCGTAACGATTAACAGACCTGATCAGTTGAATGCGTTGAATAAACAAACAATTGAGGAATTAAATAGGGAGTTAACGGATTTAAATGAAGACCAACAGATTGGCGTGGTAATATTAACAGGAAGTGGCCAAAAGTCTTTTGTGGCTGGAGCTGACATAAAAGAGTTTGCCCATTTTTCTATTGCGGAAGGCGGCATGCTTGCTCAACAGGGGCAGCAGTTATTGTTCGATTTTATTGAAAACATGCATAAACCAGTAATTGCTGCAGTCAATGGATTTGCCTTAGGAGGAGGGCTAGAACTAGCAATGGCTTGTCACTTTCGTGTTGCCTCTAAAAACGCAAAAATGGGCCTTCCCGAGGTGTCTTTGGGTGTAATACCTGGTTACGGAGGCACTCAGCGGCTTCCACAACTGGTTGGAAAAGGCAAGGCAAATGAAATGATTTTTACGGCAGCGATGATTTCTGCTGACGAGGCCCTAGAATGGGGCCTAGTGAATTATGTCGTAGAACAGGACGCATTAATATCGACCTGTGAAGCGCTAGCAAACAAAATAATTCAACATTCTCCGAATGCCATTAAATCAGCTATTAAAGCGGTAAACGCGGGGTTTAGGAATGATCAAAATGGGTTTCAAGCTGAAATAGAGGCCTTTGGAATGTGTTTTGGAACGACAGAATTTTTAGAAGGAACCTCCGCTTTTGTTGAAAAAAGAAAAGCAAATTTTAGAGCTTAAATGGCTAACCCCATAAGAAGACTTCTTGGTCAAACAGCTGTCTATGGATTGTCATCCATTGTTGGCAGATTGCTTAATTATTTATTGGTCCCCTTGTATACGGCTGTATTTGCGGATCCTGCCGATTATGGAGTGGTTTCAGAATTATATGCCTGGGTTGCATTTTTAGTGGTGTTCTTGACGTTTGGTATGGAAACAGCGTTCTTCAGGTTTATTCAAGATAGTACAGATAGAAAAAAAATCATGTCCAACGCTCTTTGGGTGGTTATGTTAGTGAATGGCATGTTTTACTTGTTGCTTCTTCAGTTTAACAGTGAAATAGCCAACGTTATGCTTTTTGAAGGACACAATGAATACATTGTACTTATGGGGGCCATTGTATGTATTGATGCGTTATCGGCCCTACCATTGGCTGAGTTGCGAGCGGAAGAAAAAGCGGGGCGTTTTGCATCTATTCAGTTGATTTCAATTGCTGTAAATATTGGTCTGAATATTCTTTTTATGGTTTTTTTATTTGATAAATCAAGACCAGAGGAAGGTGTTTTGTTTATTTTGATTGCAAACCTACTGGCATCCTTGGTAAAGCCGGTAATGTTATCAGATAGTTTTGGTTTATTGCGATTGGGATTAGATAAAGAAATCACCAAAAAAATGCTTTTATATGCCTTCCCACTTGTTATTGCTGGATTTGCTGGTATAATAAACGAAACATTGGACAGAATATTATTAAAACAATTGTTGTTTAACCCAAGTGACCCAAAATCACTAAGGTATGCAGAGGCTCAAGTGGGCATTTACAGTGCTTGTTATAAGTTGGCAATGCTTGTAACTATACTATTGCAGGCCTATCGTTATGCAGCAGAGCCTTTTTTCTTTAATCAGTATAAAAACGAAGATAGAAATAAAGTGTATGTAAGGGTAATGAATTTATTTATAGCAACAGTTTGTTTTGTGTTTCTGCTTGTTTCCTTAAATATTGATGTTTTTAAGTATTTTATCAGAAACGAGGCTTATTGGGCTGGATTGAAGGTTGTGCCAATATTACTATTGGCGAATGTCTTTTTAGGGATTTACTACAACCAAAGTATATGGTATAAATTAAGTGGGAAAACAAAATTTGGAGCATATATAGCTATAATTGGAGCAATAATAACTGTTTCAATAAACTGGTTGTTCATCCCAACTTACGGGTTCATGGCAAGCGCATGGGCAACGTTGATAGTTTACGCTTTTCAAATGGTATTGAGCTATTTTCTTGGTCAGAAGCACTATCCAATTCCATATAATCTAAGAAAATTTGCCTTGTATCTGCTTACGGCGCTCGGAATTTTTGCATTAACATACACGTTAAAAATAGAAGGAACCTACACCAGATTGTTTGTTCACAATATATTTTTGTTGGCTTATGTTGCTATGATATATAATTTTGAAAAGAAGTCATTTCAGTTCGGTAATTCAAATACTAAATAATTAACGAACTATTTCCAACCATAATTGTTTTACAGCTTAATATCATGTAAATTTGTCCCATAAAATGAGCAAATCCTACCAAGCCGGTCCTTTACTTTCTCAGATAAATTTCCCAAGTGATTTAAGAGAAAAGTTTGATTTTGAAGACTTACCACAAATTTCAAACGAACTCAGACAATACATTATAGATGTTATTTCAGAAATTGGAAACAGTCATTTTGGCGCAAGTTTGGGTGTTATTGAGCTAACAGTAGCGCTGCATTATGTATTTAACACACCTGATGATCAGTTGGTCTGGGATGTTGGGCATCAAGCGTATGGTCATAAAATTCTAACGGGTAGAAGAGATAGATTTCACACAAATCGAATTAAAGGGGGTGTTTCAGGTTTTCCAAAGCGCTCTGAAAGTCAATTCGACACGTTTGGCGTAGGCCATTCATCAACATCCATTTCTGCGGCATTGGGAATGGCGGTGGCGAATAGATATCTTGGCGACAATAAGAAACAACATATTGCTGTTATTGGTGATGGAGCTATGACAGCGGGTCTTGCCTTTGAAGGAATGAATCATGCTGGTTTTGAAAAAGACGCAAACTTATTGGTGATATTGAATGATAACTGCATGTCAATCGATCCGAATGTTGGGGCACTAAAAGAATACCTTACCGATATTACCACCTCCCATACATACAACAAAGTTAAGGATGAGGTTTGGAAGCTTCTTGGTAAAATCTCGAAATTTGGACCAGATGCTCAAACAATAGCCTCTAAGGTTTCGCACGCTCTTAAAGGCAGCCTATTAAAGCAAAGCAACTTATTTGAATCCTTGAATTTTCGCTATTTTGGCCCTGTAGATGGTCACGATGCTGTAGGCTTAGCTAAAATTTTAAATGACCTGAAAGATATTCCTGGCCCTAAGATCTTACATTGTATAACTAAAAAAGGCGCAGGTTATAAATTCTCGGAAGAAGGAAATCCAACAAAATGGCACGCGCCAGGAGTATTCAATAAAGAGACAGGAGAAATAGTTAAAATCATTCCAAAATCACCACAGCCGCCAAAATACCAAGATGTATTTGGCCATACGATTGTAGAGCTTGCAGAAGAAAACTCAAAAATTATGGGAGTTACTCCGGCAATGCCATCAGGTTGCTCATTGAACATCATGATGCAAGCAATGCCTGACAGAAGTTTTGACGTGGGAATAGCAGAGCAGCACGCCGTAACATTCAGTGCTGGTTTGGCCACACAGGGATTGGTGCCATTCTGCAATATTTATTCATCCTTTATGCAACGGGCTTTTGATCAAGTGTTGCATGACGTTGCCTTACAGAACTTGAATGTAGTTTTTTGTCTGGACCGAGGAGGATTGGTAGGAGCAGATGGAGCTACACACCATGGCGCCTATGATTTAGCTTACATGCGATGTATTCCAAACATGGTGGTTTCAGCCCCAATGAATGAAGAAGAACTTAGAAATTTAATGTATACTGCTCAATTACCGGATAAGGGTCCTTTCTCGATTCGTTATCCACGCGGTAATGGTGTGATGACTGATTGGAAAACGCCACTTAAAGAAATTAAAGTTGGAACAGGAAGAAAAGTTTGTAACGGGGAGGATATTGCAATATTGACAATCGGGCATCCAGGTAATTTTGCTCAAGAAGCCATTAAAGAGTTGTCAGCATACGATGTGTCAGTTGCTCATTACGACATGCGATTTGTTAAGCCAATTGACGAAGTTATGTTACACGAAGTTTTCTCGAAATTTAAATACGTTATCACGGTTGAAGATGGGTGTTTGATGGGTGGATTTGGTTCTGCTGTTATAGAATTCATGGTGGATCAGGGGTATCAGTCACAAGTTGTGCGTCTTGGGATCCCAGATGAGTATATTCACCACGGCACACAAGAAGAGTTGTGGGAAGATTGTGGCTTTGATGCGAAGGCAATAGTAGGAAAGGTAAAAACCCTTCTTTCAATAAAAGAAGTGGATAAAAAATTAACCCAAAAATTAGGATGAAGTTATAATTATAGTAATTTGGACTATAATTTACTTTAATGAACAATCAAAAAACCAATTTTAGCGCTTTAGGAGTACTCACAATAGTATTTTTCTTTTGGGGATTTATTGCTGCGGGCAATAGTATTTTCATTCCATTTTGTAAAAATTATTTTCATTTAGACCAATTTCAAAGCCAATTAGTTGATTATGCTTTTTACGGTGCATACTATATCGGTGCCCTGATACTATTTATTACAAGCTCAATTAGTGGTCGTGACTTAGTAGGTAATTGGGGGTATAAGAAAAGTATTGTATATGGTCTGCTATTTTCTGCTTTTGGAGCGGTGGCAATGATTATGGCAGTATACGGAAATACGTTTTCGGGGATGTTAATTGGCTTTTTTCTAGTTGCTTTGGGATTCTCACTTCAACAAACCGCTGCTAATCCATTTGCGATTTCTTTAGGCAATCCAGCGACAGGCGCTACTCGTGTGAATTTCACTGGAGGAATTAATTCTTTCGGAACAATGATAGGCCCTCTAATCGTGGCTTTCGCTCTTTTTGGTTCGTCTGCTGCAGTTACAGACGACATGATTGCAGAATTAGACCTTATAAAGGTAATAGTCTTGTACATGGCGGTGGGCATTTTATTTATTTTGGCGGCGACCATATTCGGGTTGTCCAAGTCAGTCCCATCAGGTGTTCACGCTGAACCGGTAGAGGCAGCAAGCAAGGCTTTGAGAAGCTTATTGATTATGACGGGGCTTTTAATTGTTATGTTTACCCCTGTATTTAGTAGTTATAATTCATCTAAAGCAAAAGCAGTAGCAAAATATGAGACAGCATTATCCGAAATAAAAAAGGATCAGGGAGAGTCATTGACCTATACTACTATTGCAGAAAAGGTAAAAGAAATGAAAAAACCCTTGGAACAAGAACGAATGTTATGGTTATCAGGAGCATTAATTTCTGTGGTAGGCATGCTTTTGTTTGCGAATAGATCAGCAATGAAAAACCCTGAAGGTTGGGGAGCTATGCGTTATCCGCAGTTGGTTCTTGGGATGTTGGCAATTTTTATCTATGTCGGTGTAGAGGTCGCAATCGGGTCAAATCTAGGAGAGCTGTTGAAACAAAATGATTTCGGAGGGTTAGAAGCCTCAGCGATTGCACCTTATATTTCTATGTATTGGGGAAGCTTAATGATAGGTCGTTGGGCAGGTGCGGTTAGTGCTTTTGACTTACAAAAATCAACAAAAGCACTTCTAATTGTGGTGGTTCCAATTGTGGCTTTTTGTCTTATTCTTGCCGCAAATTTATTAGCACAAAAAGATGTGTCCGCACTTTATTGGTATATTCTATGCGTTGCTGTTCAAATCGGAGCCTTTTTCTATGTTGGTGAAAACCCGATAAAATCTCTCATGGTTTTTGGCTCCTTGGGCGTTGCGGCCATGTTAATAGGAATGTTTAGTACCGGTCAAGTTGCCGTGTATGCCTTTTTGAGTGGAGGGTTATTTTGCTCCATTTTATGGCCTTGTATATTTTCTTTGTCTATTGCAGGGTTAGGAAAATTTACCTCCCAAGGCTCTGCCTTTTTAATTATGATGATTTTGGGAGGAGGAATTATTCCTCCTATTCAAGGGAAGTTAGCAGATTTGATAGGAATACAGTCTTCTTATGTAATCGCTGTTCTTTGTTTTGGATACCTTGTTTTGTTTGCAGTATTGGTTAGAAAAATATTAAAAAATCAAGGGATTGATCTTGAAGGGCAAGTGATGTCTGGAGGCCATTAGGCGGGATTTATGTATAAAACACGAGTGAGGCGGGTGTTTTTTATCTACTTATTGTACTTTGTAAAATAATTCACTAATTTTACCCAAAATGCTACCTATGAAACAACTTCTTATTTTGTTCATGATTTGTTTGTTATCTCCGGTATTTGGTCAGAAAACGGCAACAGGAATTGTTCAAAACGAAAAAAAAGAACCAATGCCTTTTGTTTCGATTACAATAAAGGGCACGTCAAAAGGTGTGAAATCAAACATACTAGGTGAATTTAAAATTGCCATACCAGACACTGGAAATGTGTCTTTAGTATTTTCATTTATTGGATTTGAGAAACAGGAAGTAAATACCAGCGGTTTGGAACCATTAACCGTGACAATGGTTCAAGAGTCTAAGTCTTTAAATGAGGTAGTGGTTGTTGGATATGGATCAGCCACAAAAAAAGAACTCACCGGTGCGACCTCAAAAGTTGGGGGTGAAGACATTGAAAAATTGAATTTATCGCGAATGGATCAAGCACTTCAAGGTCAAGTTTCCGGGGTAAATATTTCTACAAATTCTGGATCGCCTGGAGGAGCTTCCAATATTAGAATACGAGGTTTATCTACATTTGGCGACAATGACCCGCTAATTTTAGTCGATGGTGTAGTTTACGATTCAGAAGGACTTAATGCCTTAAACCCTTCTGACATTAAATCTATAAATGTACTTAAGGATGCAACAGCTGGAATTTATGGTGTGCGTGCAGCGAATGGTGTCATATTAGTGGAGACAAAACAGGGAAGGTTAAATGCTAAACCTAAGGTAGAATTAAATTCTTATTATGGTGTTCAATCGACAAGCCGCAAACTTGACTTGTTAAATGCAACTGAGTATGCTATTATTAAAAACGAAATGTTTGCATTTGGCGGTCAGGACATGCCATTCAATAACACCGCGTTGGGTGTAGGAACTAATTGGCAAGACAGCGTATTTCAAAATTCACCTGTGCAAAGTCACAACTTAAGTATGA
>JBIJBD010000086.1:0-10450 GCA_044345395.1 Crocinitomicaceae bacterium
CCGCTAACACAAGGTACTCGTTAGGATTGGGTTATTTTTCACAGGATGGAATCGTGGGTGGCCCAAAATCACATTTTTCGAGGTATAATGCCAGATTAAATTTAAGTACTGATTTGAGTAAAAAACTAAAACTTAATTCTGTGTTTTTATTTTCAAATGATTACCGTAACACATTGCCAGAAAATGGTATCGGGTCTGTATTATACAATACAATCAACGCTTTTCCAAATGAACCAGTCAGAATGCCTGATGGTTCCTATTCGTATTTGGAAGAGGTAAGTGATATTATCAATCCATTGGCACAAATTGCAAATCAATACAATTGGAGTTGGGCGGATAAGTTTGTTGGAAAGGAAGAATTGGTCTATGAATTCAATGAAAATCTGAGCTTTACGAATCGTTATAATTACAACTATGCTCAAGTACAAAGTAAGGTGTTTTCGCCTCTAGCTTGGTTTGGCCCTGGTAAATATGCGAATACAGCGTTGAATGCTGACCTGGCCTCTCCTTTAGTTGAAATCGCACCAGATGTATTTATAGAAAGAGGAGCCTCGGTAAACGAAGAACGCGCGGGGTATACGGATCAAACATTTGAAAGTTATTTAAACTATGACAAATCTATAGATACCAATCATCGAATTAAAGGAACGGCTGGGGTATCTGTTTTTCAGCGTCACGGTGAAGCATTGGGTGGTACAGCCTTCAATATTCCAAACAATTCAGTAGAATACGCGGATATTTCGGCAAACCTTGCGGCAGGAGGGTTTCTAAATAACGTATACTCATGGGAATTCACAGAGAGGCTAGTTTCAGCATTTGTAAGAGCAGAATATGCTTACCAAAGTAAATACCTATTTTCGGCTATTTTGCGTCGAGATGGCTCAAGTAAATTTGGACCAAACAACAGGTATGGTTTTTTCCCAACCTTCTCTGGCGCATGGTTGTTGTCTGATGAAAAATTTTACAAGGTCAAATGGTTAGATTATTGGAAACTAAGAATGAGTTACGGGGTTTCTGGAAATGATCAAATACCTAATTTTTCATACAGAGCATTGTTAAATGGAGAAGGGGTATATGTGTTTGATGACGTATTAACACAAGGGGTTGCTATTGGTCGACCTTCAAACCCCGACTTAAAATGGGAAACTACAAGCCAATTAAACATTGGAATGGATTTAACTTTTTGGAAAAAATTAGACCTTACCACTAACTATTTTATAAAAAACACCAAGGATTTATTGTTTCAACCAGAAGTTACGGCCATTCTTGGTTCATATGGTCCAGGAGGGTTTCCACCAATAATAAATGCAGGAGATGTCTCCAATAAAGGAGTTGAACTTGAATTAGGGTATCACACAGATCCGAAGAAAAAATTGGTTTCTGACATTAATTTTAATATTTCAAGAATTTTGAACAAAGTAACAAGCGTGCCAGAAGGGGTAGATTATATTCCTGGTGCAGCATTTAGTGTTGGAGGAGATGTAGCCACAAGGTTTCAGGAAGGCTATGCGATAGGGTATTTCTTTGGTTATCAAACAGCTGGTGTATTTCAAACACAGGAAGAAATTGATGCCACGAGCGTTACCCAGGAAGGAGCTCAGCCGGGAGATTTAATTTTTGTAGACCAAGACGGAGACGGAAAGATTAGTTTTTCAGATGATTCTGATAAAACTTTTTTAGGATCCCCTATTCCAGATTTCACATGGGGCCTTAATTTAAATGTAAAATTCTCAGGATTTGATTTCTCAGCTAACATATTTTCAGCAATTGGAAATGAAATTATTCGTAACTACGAACGTCAACAACCTTTTGCAAACCAATTAGGATATGTTATTGATAGATGGGTAGGGCCAGGCACTTCCGATGAAACTCCACGCCTAACTACCGGTGAAACAAGAAACAATGTGTTCTCGTCTTTTTATGTAGAGGATGGATCATTTATTCGCTTGAAAAATGTGCAAATTGGGTATACATTACCTAAAAAGGTCATGAAAAAGGCAAAAATGGAGTCGGTGCGTATTTATGTTGCAGCAAATAACTTAATTACGTTAACAAGATACATGGGGTATGATCCGGATTTAGGTTCTTCTAATGCACTTAGTGCAGGAGTAGATTTCGGAATGTATCCGCAAGCAAAATCAATAATGGGTGGAATTCAAGTAACATTTTAATTATGAAAAGGAAATTAATCATCATCATTTTATCAGCAATATCCTTTTTGCAAACAGGGTGTAAAAAATTCTTAAGTGTAGACCCCCCTTATGCACAGGATGCTGAAAATTATTTTCAAACTCCGGAAGATTTTGAACGTGCCTTAACTGGAGCATATGACATGCTTCAAGGGTCTTTTGTTTCCTTTTGGATTGGGGAAATCGCTTCGGATAATGCTATAGCTGGAGGTGAAAGTGTTAACGATTCTCAAGGGCTCCATCAAATTGACAACATGACGCATGGTGGTGTGAATAATGAGTTGCGTAACATCATGCGTTGGAATTATACAGGCATTACACGCGTTAATTACATCATGGAAAACAAGGACAACATAGACTTTCCAGGAAAAGAACACATGCTTGCGGAAGCTAAGTTCTTACGAGCATATTATTATTTCGAATTGGTAAAATTTTTCGGAGACGTTCCATTAATTATCGACAAACGGATTGGAATCGAGGAAGCGAGACAATTTCCTCGAACACCAAAAGCAGAGGTTTATGCTCAAATTGAACAAGACCTGGCAGCAGCAGCAGCGGTGTTAAGTCCTGTTGCAGCCCAAAAAGGCCGAGCAACCAAAGGAGCCGCTCAAGCATTGTTAGGTAAAGTTTACCTTTATCAAAATAAATTTACGGAGGCGGCAGCTATTTTCGACGAGATTAGAAATAGTGGGCTTTACAGTTTGATTTCAGATTATTCCCAACTTTTTGCTGCATCTAATGAAAACAATTCTGAAACCGTTTTTGATATCCAATATAGTGGATTAGAAGGTGGAGGTTATGGTTGTTTAATTTGTTTAGAGGGAAATGCGGCTCCAGGTTTTCAGGGGATTCGTCAATACACAGGTCCAGTTTATGGTGATGGAAACAGTTATAATTTACCCACTCAAGAATTATACAATGCCTTTTCACCCATTGATCCACGTCGGGGACATACCATTTTGGATATTGATGCATTTATTGCAGCTCAACCTGATCCGTCTTCCATTACATACGCGATCGGAGCTGGAGGCCATACCGGATACTACAACAATAAATACATAAAACGCCAAGGAGAAATAGGTTTGCCCGATAACGATTTAACGAGTCCTGTTAACTATCGCGTAATTCGTTATGCAGACGTGTTATTGATGGCAGCTGAGGCACATTTTCACCTCGGAAACAATCAAATTGCCCAGCAACTTGTTAACCAAGTGAGAGTGCGTGCGGGTGTGCCTGGGATTCCGGTGCAATCATTAAATGATATTTATAAAGAAAGAAGATTTGAACTTTCTGGTGAAGGACATCGCTTTTTTGATTTAGTGAGAACAGGTCAAGCAGCACAATTCATTGATGGTTTTGTAACAGGAAAGCATGAACTTTTTCCAATTCCACAAGTGGAAATTGACTTGGCAGGAGGAAATTGGCAACAAAATTCAGGATATTAAAAAAAGAAATATGAGAGCTTTATTGTTTTTTATAGGGTTAATTGCATTGACATCTTGTCACAAAAACCCACAATTAGGAAATCCACCATCTGACGAAGATGCTAGTTTCACCTTTGCTCCTTCGGATACAAATGCCAACGTAATCGTTCTAACCGCGACCAATCAAAACATTCTGTGTTCTTGGGATTTTGGAAACGGAATTAAAAAAGAAGGAAATAATGTGGTTGCAACATATCCGTATGCTGGCACATACACCGTCAAGTTAACAGTGTTTAGCAAAGGAGGAAGCAAGAGTTCAACACAACAAATCGTAATTGCACAAGACGACCTAAGTCTATTAAACAATCCCATTTACGGTAAATTAACAGGAGGAGCCTCAGGTCCAGGTTATAAGGTTTGGCATGTTGACTCCATCTCATCAGGCCACATGGGCGTTGGGCCAGATCCAGAGAGTGCACTTGGACCAATACCAGAATGGTGGTCGGCAGGAGCCAATGAAAAACCAGGCTGTGGGATGTATGATGACCGCTATATTTTTTATTTAAACGGCTTCAAGATCGACATGGTAAATAATGGAGATGTGTATATTCATAATTCATTGGCTGCTCAATTTCCAGGGTCTTTTCAAAATCTTGGTGATTTTACAGCCCCTTACACTGATCAATTACAAGGTTCGTGGCTACTAACAGAAGGTGATCAAACAACAATTTCACTTTCTACAAATTCATTTTTGGGATTTTATACGGGTGTAAATGAATATAGAATATTGGATTTAACAGACTCAACCATGAGTTTACAATACAAACACCATGCAGGCGGTCTGCTGTGGTACTTAAAACTATCAGCTGAATAATTATGAAAACAACACGCAACGTAATAGGATTATTTACAGTTTTTTTTATCGCCCTTGGCGCTTGCAAGAAAAAAGATACAACTCCTGATGTGGTCTTGCCAACAAATTTACAGACAACAATTAGTCATACTTCAGGAAATGCCTCTATTCAAGCCATAGCACAAAATGCTAATTTTTTTTCATTTACTTTTTTTGAGAACGGGGATTCTACTCGATTTGAATCTCAACAAGGAACGGCAAATTATACATTTAGTCAGAGCGGCACATATACAGTGAAAACAAGAGCCCACACTACGCAGTACGATTACATTGAAAAAATAGATCAAGTTGTAATCTATGTTGATTCAGTAGTGACAGGTGCTCCGACTGTCGGATACAGCACTCCTTTGTCTTATCCGGGATTGACGCTCGTGTGGAACGATGAATTTGATGGAACTACCCTCTCTTCAGATTGGACTTATGATATCGGAACAGGAAGTAATGGTTGGGGTAATAATGAGTTGCAATACTACACAAATGACAATGTTCAGGTGTCAAATGGATTGTTGCAAATAACAGCCAAATCAGAGAGTTTTAACGCGCAAGACTACACCTCAACTCGAATTAAAACCCAAGGATTAAAATCATGGAAATATGGAAGAGTGGATGTTAGAGCGGCGTTGCCTTTCGGAAAGGGAATATGGCCTGCAATTTGGATGTTAGGAGACAATATTACAACTGTAGGATGGCCTGCTTGTGGTGAAATCGATATTATGGAATTAATTGGAGGCGCGGGATTAAATGACAGAACGGTTCACGGTACAGCACATTGGAGCAATGCTGGTGCGCACGCTTCATTTGGCAATAGTAGTAGCCTTTCTAGTGGTAAATTTGCAGATGAATTCCATGTGTTCTCAATTGTTTGGAACCAGAATTCAATTACGTGGATGTTGGATGATGTGGTTTATAATACCTTGGATGTTACACCAGCTGAATTAAGTGAGTTTCAAGAAAAGTTCTTCTTGATTATGAACGTGGCTGTAGGGGGTAATTGGCCTGGAAGTCCTGATGCAAGCACTGTCTTTCCTCAAACAATGTATGTGGATTATGTTCGGGTGTTTCAATAAAATTGTAATTTAGTTTCAAATTCTAACACTCGCTACAGCTAATTTAAACATATGAATTACAAAATAGAATTTGATAAATTTTTTTCCTATTCATTTTCATTGGATTGCTTGATTTTTGGTTTTGAGAACGCTCAAATACATTTATTGCTTATCAAACGAAACATGGATCCTTTCAAGGGTGAATGGGCAATTCCTGGAGACTTGGTGTACCCGGATGAAGACTTAGATGAAGCAGGTAAGCGAATATTACATGATTTAACTAATTTGGATAAAATCAAGCTCCATCAATCTCAAACTTTTGGAAAGCCAAAACGTCATCCTCAAGGCCGTGTAATTACATGTGCCTACTTTGCGTTAACAAAAATGAACGAAGTAAATGCTGTTGCTTCATCTTGGGCCACAGAGGTTAAATGGATCCCTGTCCATAAAATTGGGAAGCTAGCGTTTGATCACAACGAGATTTTATCTTCGACTTTTGATATTCTAAAAAATAAACTTTCAAATGAGCCGCTTTGCTTTGATTTATTGCCAGAGAAGTTCACGTTAAATGAATTACAGCAGCTTTATGAATATGCTTTTAATAGCGATTTGAACAAGGCGAATTTTAGAAAGAAAATAAAACATATTCCATTTATCTCGCACGATGAAAAACAGACTAACGTCAAACATCGTCCTGCGAAGCTTTATTCTTTTGACAAAAAAAGGTATCGAGAATTAGTTGAGAAACAGGAGTACGCCTTCAAAATGTAATTTTTACACTAATTATTTTATACTTATTGTATTTTATACTATATTTACCCAAATAAATCTTAACTATGAAAAAAATTTACTCATTCTCAGCACTTGTATTTCTGGCAGTAAATACATTTGCTCAAATTGAAGGAACATGGCGTTTGGCGCCAGCAGCGGGTTCTTTAGGTGTTGGGCCAAATCAGGGAGATATTTCTTGGTGGTCAAACTCAACTGGAGATGTCTCAGTTAGGTCTTGTTTGTTTGATGATTCTATCAAATTTGAGGCTAATGGAACAATGACGCACTACATGGATGGAAGTACATGGGTGGAAGGATGGCAAGGTTCACCAGATGGGTGTAATATCCCTGTTGCACCTCACGACGGTACGACAAATGCCCCGTATACTTATTCTTACAATTCAACTTCTGGAGAATTAACTGTAAATGGCATTGGAGCTCATATGGGGCTTGCGAAAGTAATTAATGGCGGGGAGCTTACAAGTCCTGCAAACGCTGCTTCTAGTATTACCTATATCACTACTTTTTCAAATAACAACAACACCCTAACCTTGGATATCAGTATTGGAGGAGGTTGGTGGAGATTTGTATACCAACGAACTGCGACAGTCACAATGCCTGATCCGAATGTTACCTTTAGAGTAAATATGAGCAATTATACAGGAACAATCACAAATGGAGTTTTTGTTAACGGTTCATTTAACGGATGGTGTGGTAGTTGTAACCCAATGACTGATATGGGTAATGGAATGTGGCAAGTAACGCTTCCAATTCCAGCAAGTAACATTGAATATAAGTTTACAGTTGATGGTTGGAATGATCAAGAAAACTTTACAGCGAATGACGCATGTATTGACCCGAATATGGGAGATAATTTCTACAACAGATACCTTCAAATTACAAGTGATGTGGTATTGCCTGCAGTATGCTTTAGCAGTTGTGATCCATGCCCAAGTAATGCAACTCAGTTAATTGGCACATGGAAGTTAAAAGCAAGCGCTGGATCGCTTGCAGTAGGACCTGCGCTTGGAGATGGGTCTTGGTGGTCAAATGGTGCGGCTGATGTTACAACAAGAGCTTGTTTATTTGATGATTCAATTAAATTTGAGGCGAACGGAACAATGACTCACTTTATGGATGGTAGTACTTGGCTAGAAGCATGGCAAGGAGCTTCACCTGATGCTTGTGGAACACCAGTTGCTCCTCACAATGGAGTAGGGCCATTTACCTATTCATACAGCGGTGGTGAACTTACCATTAACGGAATTGGCGGTCATATTGGACTAGCTAAAGTTTATAATGGAGGAGAATTATCGAATCCAGCGAACGCGCCGGCTTCAGTAACCTACCAAATTACATTCGCAAACAACGATAATACGATGATTGCTGATATTAATTTCGGACCGGGATGGTGGAGATTTATCTACGAGAAAACCCAACAAGTTGTTGTAGCGGATCCTAATATTACCTTTAAAGTAGATATGTCTAATTACACTGATCCAATCGCAACGGGTGTTTTCTTAAATGGAAGCTTTAATAACTGGTGTGGAAACTGTACTCCGATGACTAACTCATCTGGTTCAATTTGGGAAGTAACAGTTCCTTTAACTGCAGGTCCGATTCAGTATAAATTTACCATTGACGGTTGGAATGATCAAGAATTCTTTGTTGGTGGAGAATCCTGTGTTGATACAATTGCTGATGGGTTCTTTAATCGCTATTACGTAGTTTCTGCGGACGCAACTTTACCTGCTGTTTGTTTCGCTAGTTGTGAAGCGTGCCCAAGTATCGGACTAGATGAGAATACAATTGAATTGAGTGTGTTCCCAAATCCAGTAAATGATAAATTGACAGTGTCTTCAACAGAGAACATTAATTCAATTGAAATTATATCTATGAATGGATTGGTAGTTTTACAAAAATCAATCAATCAATCCACGGCAATTCTTAACGTAGAAAATCTGAAATCAGGTACCTACTTCGTTAAGGTAATCACTGATGACAACTATTTATTCGAAAGAATTATCATAGAATAGTTTTATTGGTTAACGATCAGAAAAGGAAGAGCAATCTTCCTTTTCTTATTTATAGACAACTTATTTTCGCGTGTATGAGAAGGTTTATTTTGTTAATTCTGTTTATTTATTTAAACAATCATTTTTATGCTCAAAATGATTTTGATTTGTTAAAAAGAGCAAAGTCGTTGACAGCAAAATTAAGTGTGGAACAAAAGATCGCTCAAACGTGTCAAGTTACCCTGGATGCGCTTTTGAAAACCGACGCAAATGGTCAAGTAATAAAACCGATTGAAATTAACCCCAAAAAATGCGAGAAACTAATTGAACAACAACAAATCGGATCTGTACTCAACGTAAGTTCTCATACTCTTGATAGAGCAACTTGGAATAATTTACTTAATACCATTCATTCAGCGTATAAAAATGGAAAAACGGTCGCTCCTGTTTTATATGGGGTTGATGCAATCCATGGAGCAAATTACGTCGTTGGTGGCACATTGTTTCCGCAAGAAATTGGGTTAGCCGCAACTTGGAATCCGTCGTTAGCTAATAAAATGGGTGAAATCACTGCCTACGAGACTCGTGCCTCCGGGGTTCCTTGGAATTTTTCGCCAGTTTTAGATTTAGGTCGACAGCCGTTATGGTCACGTTTTTTTGAAACGTTAGGCGAAGACCCATTGTTAGCCTCGAAAATGGGTGTAGAATTAGTTAAAGGATATCAAGGTACAAATCCCGCAGAGTCTACGCGAGTTGCAGCGTGTATGAAGCATTTTGTCGGCTATAGTTTACCACGTTCAGGAAGGGATAGGACTCCCGCATGGATTCCCGAAAGATTGATGCATGAACTTTATTTACCATCATTTAAAGCTGCCGTGGATGCTGGAGCACTTACCGTGATGATAAATTCAGGGGACGTAAACGGTACGCCTGGACATATCAATAAATACCTGATAACAGATTTGTTGAAAAATAAGTGGGCCTTCAAGGGATTAGCCGTTTCAGATTGGGAAGATATTCGCATGTTGCATACTGTTCACAAGGTGGCAGCAACACAGAAAGATGCTATCATCATGGCTATTAACGCTGGACTAGACATGAGCATGGTGCCATACAATGGTCCACACGAAGAATACTTAAACTTATTTAAAGAAGCAGTATCAGAAAAAAAGATTTCTATGAAGCGGTTAAATGATGCCGTTACTCGGATTATCTATGTTAAACTTAAGCTAGGACTTTATGAAAAACAGCTGACACCTTGGAATGACTATTCAAAATTTGGATCGGATGAATTTAAGAAAGAAGCTAAAAATGCGGCATTAGAATCCATCACACTTTTGAAAAATGAGAATGAAGTTTTGCCATTGAAGAAATCAGAGAAAATTCTTCTAGTTGGCGAAGCTGCTGATAATTTGATTTTTCATAATGGCGCTTGGACACATACCTGGCAAGGTGAAGATACTTCTTTTAATACAAAGGGTGCAATGACCTTCCGCGCATCTCTTGGAAAGGAATTTGGACAGAATCTTATGTTTGAAAAAGGGTATGATTTATCCAGTGTAAATGGTTGGGAAGCGTGTAAGATAGAAAATAAAGAGAAAGTTTTGCAAAATGCTGCACAAGCTGATAAAATAATTATTTGTTTAGGTGAAATGCCGGCAACAGAAAAACCTGGAGATGTTAAATCCCTGAATCTTTGCGAGGAACAACAAGAATTAGTCAAAGCGCTTCAAGAAACCGGTAAGCCCGTAATTTTAGTTCTTCTTTTTGGAAAACCTCATATCATTCGTGAAATAGAACCAAAAAGCGCAGCTATCCTAAACGCTTACTTACCGGGCGACATGGGGGGAGATGCGTTAACTGAAGTCTTGTTGGGAAAAGTAAATCCTTCTGGAAAATTACCCTATACGTTTCCGAAACACGATGGTGTAATTGAATATTACGACTATGTAAATTCAGAGTCAAAAACTAATAAATTAGATGCTAAACCCATCGATCCGCAGTGGCCTTTCGGCTTTGGAATGAGTTATACTTCTTATTCCTATTCAAATCTCAAAATTGAAAACTTAGGAGGCACTAAATTTAAAGCTTC
>JBIJBD010000132.1:0-6466 GCA_044345395.1 Crocinitomicaceae bacterium
GTAAAAAATACAGGGCCAAAGGCGGGTAAAGAAGTCGTTCAGTGGTACATCACTGATGAATATGCAAGTATTACTCCAGCAAATAAAAAATTAAGGCATTATGAGAAAATCAGTTTGGAACCGGGGCAATCAAAAAACCTTGTCTTTACCATCGATTCAAAAGACTTGCAATTTGTAAATTCAACTAATCAATGGACAACCGAACCGGGAGAATTCACATTGAAAGTAGGAGATCAGTCGGTTGGATTTCTTCTTAAGTAATCCTTTTCGCCTACCTTTGCGTAATGGATCACGATATAGATATACGATTTTTACGCCTTAAGCAACACTTAGAAATAACGTTTGGCGCAGGAATGGATGTACAAGCGATGTTATTTCTTATTGGCGTAAACGAGTTAGGAAAAGGACATCAAAATTATTCCAAACAAGAAAAAACAGAATTATTTCATATCGCCATTTGCACCCTGCTAGAGCCTTATGGTTACTATGAATTCGAAGGAAGAGACGAAGACGGTTGGCCACATTTTAAATTGTGTAAGCAGTTACCTCCATTGGAACACAAAGAACAGCAATTTTTATTAAAAGAAGCAATGTTGGAGTATTTTACAGCTAATGAATATTACCGAGAAGAGGAGTAAGCGTGTATATGTTTTCTAAACGAATTCTTTTTGATTCTCTATCTCACAACAGCGACCTTTCCCACTTTTTTTCCTTTACCTTCGTTTTGTGCTGTCCAGATAAAGTACACACCGCTTGAAACAGGCTTACCTTCTAAGTTATTACCATCCCAAGTTGCTGTTCCTCCATTTGATGTGGTTTTGTAGACAAGATTACCCGCGGCATCCGTAACCTTTACGTCGGAATTATATCGAATTCCTTGAATGGTGATAGGACCAGAATAACCGGGCCTGACGGGATTTGGAAACACCTTAGTACTTTCATAACTCGGATCTTCATAACTGGAGTTAGTTCGGAAAGAAACCAGACCTTTATCCGTAATAATAAATAATTCCCCTGTATTCTGGTCAAGCTTAAGGTCAAAAATGACATCTGATATTAACGGAGAATTATCCATGGTGTATTGCGCCAAAATTTCCGATCCATCCGAAGAGAGTAAAATTATTCCGGCGGTTGCTGAACCTATCCACTTACGATTTCCGCCATCTACTTCAATATCTGTAATGTGTGTAGACCCGAGAACATACTCCACGTTGCCTTCAAAGTTAACCTTCACGCGTTGTGCATCATAATCCCCTGCACTCGCGTCAAAAACGCTAGAGGAATTATACAAAATCGCAAATCCTGCATCCGTGCCTATCCAGATTTCGCCATCAAAATCCACCGCAATAGCTGTTACATTTTCCGAAGGGAGATTACCGACATTTTCTCCCGTGCGCAGATTAATGCGTGCGTCATCTGAAACATCTGAAATCGTTTCGCCATAGGAGTAGCCAAATAGGCCAGAATTGTAAGTTGCACACCAAATGTTTCCATCAAAATCAATGACCATCTTCTTGGTATACTTATTCTTAGCGGCCGCTCCTAAATCGAAATTCTGCCATGAGCCATCACTTGCTAAGCGAACGTTTAACGGCATTTCTGAATACCCGTTTAAACACCACAAATTTCCTTTGTCATCGTAACAAACATCAGAAACTAAACTCCACCCATTTCCAATTGCTGTTTTTTCAAGTGTGGAATTTGCATCCGTAAAGGTTTCACAAGAATCTCCCTTAAATACTGTTACCGGAACTTCTGAATAAGTACTTACCGCATATTCAGTTGGGTTTTTAGGGTTTATGGAAACATCTAACATGTCCCAAACATTAAGTCCATCCCAACAGGAAGTTTCATAAACGTCTCTAAAACGCCATTTTTCTTCGTCGTTTTCGTTTTCTAAAAAGTGAATGCCATTTTTACTGAAAGCAGGAAGTTTATCTAACAAATAACCG
Organism: Crocinitomicaceae bacterium; assembly: GCA_044345395.1. Lineage (GTDB taxonomy): Bacteria > Bacteroidota > Bacteroidia > Flavobacteriales_D > Crocinitomicaceae > UBA952. The sequence continues at coordinate 1,953 of JBIJBD010000132.1, forward strand.
GATCCAATGGCTAATTTCCCTTGCTGCCAATCCATGGAATAGAAATAACTATTACGTGATCCTTTTACAGATACGGGTTGAAAGTCAAATTGATTCGGGTAATAAACCAAGCCTTTTTCGTTGTCGGCCGACCACAAACCTTTAGGCCCGTATATGGATTGTTTCACCGAAAACCAAGTGCCAAAATTTGCAGCAGAATAGGAGCTATCCAAAGAGAACACATCGTTATAAACCAAAATACTTCCCTCATTATTAATCAGCAATAAATTGTCTTGAATAGTAATACTATTAATTTGAACAGAACTGGCATCTCCAAAAATTATGGTGCGATTTCCATTTTCATAGGCAAATAAGGTGTCACTTCCAAATGCCGCATTTTGCTGTAAATACAAGAGTTTTCCGGCGAAAGGTTTTACTTGCGTGTAACTTAAATTTCCCGTAAGAACCGGAAGTCTATCATCCTCTTGCCATTGACTTTGATCCGGAAGCGCTGGATTAGTCAACAAACCACGGTAAAGTTTTGAGGCAGACAAGGCATAGATGCTATCCCCAGAAAAGTACAAATCTAAAATCGGAGAAAGGCTATTTGTAGGGTAATAGGTGTCTTTTATTTCCTTTTTTACGACATCAATTTTTATAACGGCGAAATCGGTAGCAGCATAAAGGAAATCTTGGTAAAAAGTGAATTTGTTAATTCTTTTTGAATTTGGAATGGATGCAAGTTTAATAGCAGGTAAATTAATCACGTCGATTCCTTTTAAAAAATCAAGGTTGCCATTTTCATAGCCAATCACAAGTTCGCGGCTATTTTCTAACCAACATAAACTGCTTGGCCGAATATCAGACAAACCATTAACAGCGGTGGCTAATCCATATTCTTTTGATTCCGGATCGTATTGAAGGACACCATTTTCAAGCGCACAATAGATCAACTCATCAGAAGCTACGACATCAATGGCTTTACTCGTATTCACATGAAACCTCCATTGTCCCATGCCTATTTGAGCTAAAATTTGAAAGTGAGTGAAAACCGTAAATACAATAATAAGTAAACGCATGGTTTTTAAACGATCAAACAGTTGAGTTATTTCTTTTTCAAAATTAATACGGCATTATTTTCTTTAAACACCTCCCATTTTCCGGAGTTTTTCATGTCGATGATTATTTTTTCATATTCATCCCAACTTAAGGGATAAGGATTGGGATCAATGACAAATAAGGCAATATAATTAGCGTCTCCAATGTAGGGAAAATGGTAGATATAATCCCTAAAAGCCAAGTGTGGAGCTAAAGCGGATTGTGCGCTAACACGGGCATCTGCAGGGATGGAGGCCAACAGCGCATGCGTTTCAGAAGCATCGAAATTCTGTTGCCAATGCTCAGCGCTGTAAAACTTAACATTTTCTCTTTTATACCAAGTTGAAACGCGGTTGTCCATAAAATGAATGGTGCTTCCTACGCATAGCGATACGCCGACAAATGCGCCTATTACATGAATCCGTTGATGTGGAAGGGAATTAGGCTGTACAAATCTAAACAGGTGCTTGTAATGGGGTAATTTCAACAATACGGTATAAAACGCAATCACTAAAAGTGGAGCAAATTCAATGGAATAATGATAGTTTATGCCCCATCGACTTGGATCGTCATTGAACATTTTCTGTCCCAATATTGGCAACAGCATAATTAAATATTCTGGTGTAAAAAATAGTGCAATACCACCAGCAAATAGCAAGGCGATATAGGTTTCTTTTTTTATGCCGTCATATTCTATCTGACCAAGATGATTTTCAACCAATAGGCTTAGTGCATCAAGTGGATGTAATAAAATGTTTTTTAACACTTCCCCGAAATCTTTACCTAGTGCAGTGAACGAATTGTGCATGTACTCTCCACCCGGTAATGCCAAACTTGGAATGATTACCTTAATTACTAGAATAAAAAAGACCAATGCCGTGAGTGAAAGCGATCCCGACCAAATAAGTAAGCTTATATCTTTCGTAATCAATCCGCGGAAAAACAACCCAAATCCGATAAACACTAACCATAGTGCCATGTTTTCTTTTGAAATCATGATAAGAACCGCAAAGAGCAATACTTGTTTCCAATTTTTTGTGTGAAAAGCCAATAGCAACCAAGGAACAAACATGGCGGCAACAACGTTATCGTGGTAGTCAAAGCCAAGTGCGGAGTATATCCCATAAAATCCAAAAAAATGCACAAGCGCGATACGGGCCAATAGGGGTGATGCGCCCAAGTACCGAACAAATCGGTAAACACCCCAACCTCCAAAAAGTATGGAAGCAAATTGCAATAACAACATTGTCCACGTTCCGAAAACCCAATAAAATGGAGAAATCAAAAGCGGATATAGTGAAAAGTGATCCGAAAGCACATTACTGAAAGCTTTGTGGGGAAGCATGATCATGCAATCATTCCAGCGAAAATGCGCGTAATCCCAAATAGCGTTGTGATTGATCCCAAGGTCCCAACCATAAGTTCGAAAGAAGTAGTGATTTACAAAAGTAATAGAGGCAAAAACTCCCGCGAAAAGGAAAAAGATGAGAAACAGCCAAGGCTGTTTTTTTATAATAGACACTAATTTCAAACTGACATTTTGCATGCTACAGGTTGGTTTCGTCAATAATATAATGTGGACGGTTTTTACTTTCCTTAAATATTTTCCCCAAGTATACGCCGATAATTCCCATGACAAATAACTGTATTCCTCCAATAAATACGATAGAAGCCACAATGGATGTCCAACCGGTGATGGCATCATTTGTGAATAAGGCAATGCAAATGGCGTAAATCCCATATAAAAATGCCAAAAACGCCATAAATGCACCGAGATAAATCGAAAAGTACAAAGGTTTAGCACTCGAAGAAGTAATTCCTGCGATGGCGAACGCTGCCATTTTATTAAAAGAATATTTCGTTTGACCAGAATGCCGTTTATTCGGTTTAAAGTGAATGGAGGATTGCTTAAACCCAATTCCCGAAATCATCCCTCGAAAAAATAATTCTTTTTCAGGGTAACGTCGTATTTCAGCAACCACTTTTTTATCAAGCAATCGAAAGTCTGCCGCACCATCAATTATAGGATGCTCGGATAATTTGTTAATGAGCCAATAAAATCCGCTTGAAGTCTTTTTTTTGAACCAAGAAATTCCTTCTTCCTGCGAACGAATGGTGAACACTACTTGAGCGCCCTCCTTCCATTTTTTTAGCATCTCAGGTATGAGTGCAGGAGGGTGCTGTAAATCAGCATCCATGCTTATTACGGCATCTCCCATGGCATGATCTAATCCGGCTTTAAGGGCATGCTGGTGTCCAAAATTTCGACTGAATGAAATGAATTTTACACGAGTGTCGCGGTCAGATAACCCCTTAATTACGGAAAGAGATTCATCTGAACTTCCATCGTTCACAAAAATTAATTCAAATTGTTCTATTCCCTCCGCATTCAACACTTCCTTCAGTTGATCATACAACAAAGCAATATTTCCCTCTTCGTTATAGGTGGGAATAACAATTGAAAGTTGAGAACTCATTCTTGCGAAGTTAAGACAATTGAACGAAATATTGACTCGTCAATAATCCCTATATTTGCCAAAAAAAAGAATGTCAAATCAAGAACGTATTTCAACAAACAAAGCTCCTAAACCTGTTGGCTTGTATCCACACGCTAGACGAGTGGGGAATTTATTGTTTCTTTCTGGAGTTGGTCCAAGAGTGGCGGGTTCCGACGATACGGATTCTGCTGTACCAGGTTTGAAATTAGATAAAAATGGAAATTTTATAGAATTTGATTTTGAAGCGCAATGTAGAAGCGTGTTTGACAATGTGCGTATTATTTTGGAAGAGTCTGGTTCTAGTTGGGATCAATTAGTAGATGTGACGGTTTTTTTGGTGAACATGAAGCGTGACTTTCATACGTATAACCGAATTTATGCGGAGTATTTTAAAGATAATTTACCGTGCAGAACTACGTGTGAAATCAATGCGCTACCCACACCGATTGCCATTGAGTTAAAGTGTATCGCGACAATTGAATAGAATGTAAAATGAACGATGTAGAATGAAAAATAATTCTAATTTTTGAATTCTACATTCTAAACTAAATTATATGACAGGATTTATCATCAGAATAGCGTTAACCCTATCAGCGTTGAGCTTTAATGTTTGGCTTTTTGCAACGGGTCATTGGGGCTGGGGAATTACTTTTATTTTGGTAACAGGGTTACTTATTGCTTCTTTTTTTAGAAATGAGAAAATGATTTGGGCTTTGTACCAAATGCAAAAAGGAGATCAAGAAAAAGCAAAAAAATTCATCAATAAAATAACACATCCACAGTTTTTACCAAAAAGGCAGCATGCATATATTTTGTATTTGCAAGCACTTATGAACGCGCAAGACATGGGATTTAATCAAAGTGAAACCTTGTTGAGAAAGGCCCTTTCGCTAGGACTTCGAACGTCAGAAGATAACGCTGTTGCACGCATGCATTTAG
>JBIJBD010000139.1:0-6049 GCA_044345395.1 Crocinitomicaceae bacterium
GAATTTGTGCGCAGTCTGGAAGAAAAACAGAAGCGATTACCTTATTGGGAGAAGCTAAGAAGTTTGATAAAAACGGAATGCTGCGCGATCAAATTAAAATGATGCAACAACAGTTGCAAATGGCTCCATCGAAAAATCAGATGCGAATGGCGCAAATGATGGGGGGAAGAAAGCCAAGAATGCGCTAATTGCTCGCGTGTTTTACAAAACCATTAAGTCTTCGGGTGAATCTATTTACAAAGAAAAGGGCTCTCGGTTTTTAGGCTTTGCGCAATCGGTTTCATCTGAACAAGAGGTTAAAGATGTTATTGCCAATTTTCGAAAATTACACCCCCAATCTGTTCATGTGTGTTATGCGTTTCGCCTAGGCGCAGAGATGAAAAATTTTCGGTACAGTGATGACGGTGAACCTTCCAATACTGCCGGACCTCCAATTTTTGGGCAAATTCAGCAGGCCGGACTCACGAATTGTTTGGTCGTCGTGGTACGTTATTATGGTGGTGTAAAATTGGGTGTAGGAGGTTTGATCCAAGCGTATCGTCAAGCTGCAAAAGAAGCAATAAATGCTTCAGAGATTGTAGAAACAGAGGATCATTTTTTACATGAAATAAGCTGCGATTTTTCTCAATTACCGCAGGTGATGAATTGGCTTAAATCTCAAAAAATAGATATAAAATCGCAAAATTATACAGATAAATACGAAATTATACTTCAAGTTCCAAATTCCAAACTGTCCCTTCTGAATCATTTAACAACGCTGAACGTTACCTATAAAAGTTTGGCGTAATAATTGAAATTGCGGTCACCAAACCTAAAAAACTATGAACCTAAAGATCAATGAGCCGTGTCATGAAAATTGGGAGAACATGTCTATTTCATTACATGGAAGACACTGCATGGCATGTGAAAAACAGGTAGTAGATTTCACTTCATTTACGCGTTCGGAGATAATACTTTATTTACTTGAACATCCCAATGAACAAACGTGTGGTAGATTGCGACGTGATCAGTTTGAATTTCATCAGGAAGATTTACCAATTCTGATGCAGGCGCTCGAAAAGCCTAAATTTAGGTCTAATGCTTTTTTATTGCTAGCCATTGTTTGTGCGGGTTTGGTTTCATGCGGCCCTCACGAAAATGAAGCGAAAGAGTTAGAAAAGCCAAAAACTACAAGGACGGAATTAACTGTTCTTAAGAGTGGAGATTCGCTCGTGACCAAGCCAAGTGACACGTTACCTTCTGGTTTGAAAAAACACATTATTCCGCCTGAAATACTCACAGGTGAAGTTTCCATTACCCCGGGTCCTGAACCTGTCATTATGGGAGGTATAGAACCCCCCGAACCGCCCCCGGCTCCAGAACCGGAAACCATTCAACGGGACTCTATATTAGATTTTGCGGAGGTTATGCCTGAATTTGTCGGTGGGATGTCGGCCATGGCAGCGTATTTCAGGGAAAATTTGGTGTATCCTACGAATTGTAAGGAACTTGAAATTCAAGGGAAGGTATTTGTGCGTTTTGTGGTTCATTCGGAAGGAAGTATTTCCTCGTGTACGGTGGCTCGAGGTGTACACCCCGAGTTGGATAAGGCCGCATTCAATCTTATTAAAGAAATGCCAAAATGGATTCCCGGGAGCCAAGCGGGTAAAAAAGTAGCCGTTCGGTATATTTTACCGGTTCATTTTAAGTTGGATTGAGACTTTGCGGCTTTTTATAATTTGGGTGAACGTATTTCAGTTGGTTGGGATTTAATTTTTACCAACTCCTCCCATTGCTCTTTGAAATCCAACCCAATAATGACTCGAACCATTCGTGTCGGTATTTTGTCGATCATAAATATTAATTATGATTACGAACAGAAACCTAGGTTAAATCAATCCATCCAAATTGTTATCCAAGCGCTTCAATCCTTTCGTAGTCATCAACGACTTCATTTGAGAAATTGCTACTTGGTTTAATTGTAAAATTTTTTCCTGTGATGAAATTCCCTGTTGAATTAATAAAGCGTTAATACTCTCCATGTTGCTCAAAACGACCAATTGATCAAGAGTTGCCTGATCGCGCAGATTTCCTACGGGTTTCGGATTTTGATTCTTCCATATTGAGCGGTCATTCCGAATAATGCGACATTCAACAAATCGGCTTCATTTGCATAAATAATCGAAGCTTGTTCCTTCGTTAATGTTTTTGGAATTAAGTTTTCCTTGAAGGCATCCGGGTGAATGTGGTAATTGATTTTTGAAATCATTCGTTGAACTGACCATTCAAGGTTTTGTTGATTGTTTTCGGCATCTTTGAGGCGTTGGAATTCATTGATTAAATACAATTGAAATTCAGGACTTAACCACATCGCAAAATGAAAAGCAATATCTTTACAAGCATAGGTGCCACCATACCTACCTGCTTTCACAACAAATCCTATTGAATTTGTGCGTTCTATCCATTGTCCCGCAGACATAATGAATCGATTAACCCCTGATTCATTTCCAATTACCTCGAATTCGGGGTAATTAAAATTTGGATTATGAATTTTCTCCCAAACACCAATATACTCAAGCGTATTTTTATTTGATATCCATTTACCAATTAACCCACTACCTTCCTTAAAACCAAATGTCATATCAGTTAGCGAAATCAAATCATTACGTTGGTTTTCAATGACATTTACTTTTATCCCCTTAACAATTATTTCCTTCTTCATATATTCATTTGTTACTAAATATACGAATAAATAATCAAAATAAAGGTTAGAAAATAATCAATCAAATCCTTATCTTCAACAGGAAAATTTATAAAAATGTCAAAATCGTATTCAAAAATTTAGGTTCATGCCGTTTGGTCAACGAAAAATAGAATGCCATTCATTGAACCAAAAATGGAATAAAAATTATTCGAATTTTTAAAAGATGAATTGAAAAAAATGGGGTGCATGGTAAGCATTGTTAATGGGATGCCTGACCATGTTCATGGTTTGTTTGGGATCAATCCCCAAAAATCAGTAACCGATATTATAAAATAAATTAAGGGAAGTAGTTCTCATTTTATCATTCAAACACAATCACAAACTCAACGCGTCGGGTTTTTTGGGCCTTTTTGAGAAAAACACATCATTCATTCGCTTTTTCCAAATGATAAATTTCACTAGCTTAAGGTAAACTATGAAGAATGAAATCATTTTATACCGACCAAATGAAGCAACTGAACACATTGAAGTTCGCATTGAAAATGAGACTGTTTGGTTGAATCAAGCACAAATGGCCATGCTTTTTGGACAGACAAAGCAGAACATTAGCTTGCACATTAACAATTGTTTTAAAGAAGGTGAATTAGATAAGTTTTCAAGTGTCAAGGATTCCTTGATAGTTCGAGTTGAAGGTCAACGAAAAGTTACTCGAAAAGTCGAGTTTTACAACCTTGATGTAATTATCTCTGTTGGTTATCGAGTTAAATCAAAACAAGGAACACAATTTCGTATTTGGGCAACAACTATTTTGCGTGAATACTTACTTAAAGGCTATTCAATCAATCAACGTGTGGATCGAATAGAAAATAATCTTGAGAATCTTTCAAAAGAGGTGAGTAAAATCTCTCTTCGGCTCAAAACCAATGAACTGCCAATTCAAGGGGTTTTCTTTGATGGACAGATCTTCGATGCTTATGAGTTGATGTCAAAAATTATTCGTTCTGCAAAGGAAGAAATTAATCTTGATTGATAATTACATCGATGAATCTGTACTCATGCACCTCAGTAAACGCGCAGCAAATGTTGAGGCAATCATTTACACCCAAAAAATTACTGAACAGTTGCAATTAGATTTGGCAAAACACAACGAGCAATATCCAACAATAGAAATCAAAATACTGAAAATGGCTCACGACCGATTTCTAATTCTTGACCGAAAGGAATTATACCACATTGGTGCTTCCCTAAAAGACCTCGGAAAACGATGGTTTGCTTTTTCCAAACTCAATGAATTTCTGCCAGAGATCTTGAAGAAATTAGATGAAGATTATTAACCCAACCTCATCCCCAACTCTTCCCATTGCTCATTAAAATTCAACCCTGAAAAAAGCGGCTCAAACCATTCGTGGCGATTGTCGTGGGTGCATTCACACTCGCGCATTTGGAAAATGAACTATTTTAGGCTGGAAATAAAATGCTTTAAGTCAGGGATTTTGTTTTGAATAATATCCCAAACTTCCTCGATATCTATTCCAAAATAATCGTGTGCAATCAAAATTTCTAAAACCCCTAATTTTGTTCCACTCAATTTGATTATTTGTTTCAATGAATTGGACATCTAATCTCAAAACGGACTCGCCGATTATTACAAAATTCATTAAGCAAGCATCAAATGTTTCTTCATCATTTTTAAGGTCTTCCCAAGATGATAAATCAGATGTGAATCTTTGAATTTTTTCAATAGACTCAAGCATTGCCATTAATGCGAGTTTATTATTAGACATAAATGGCGTCTTTAAGGATATAATCTTTAGCGTAAGGCTTAATGTATTTAGCATTACAAATATCCACTTCGCGATGAAATTGATTTTTCAGAAACTCGCGTAAATTCCATTTCAAATCGTAAACATTTGAAACGTTATTTTCCATTTCTATCAAAATATCAATATCGCTATCAGAATTTTGTTCGTTACGAGCGAAGGAGCCAAAAATTCCAATTTTCACAACATGAAAATGTTCACGCAAATACAATTTATTTTCGTTTAAAAAATTTAATATGTTTTGTTGCGTCAACATTCTTAACCAAAGATAACCAAATTAGAATGAAACCGAAACAATTTTTCCCCTTCGAGAGGATTCCTTAAAAACGAATTTAATTTTTACCCAACCTTCTCCCCAACTCTTCCCATTGCTCATTAAAATCCAACCCTGAGAAAAGCGGCTCAAACCATTCGTGGCGGTGGTCATGGGTGCATTCAGATTCGCGCATATGGAAAATCGGATATTTGAATTGCTGATTTACGTTTTTTGCGAAGTTTATTGATGGAATAAATCTTTCTTTCTCTTTTTTCAAATGATCTTTTTCACTAACTTAAAGTAAACTATGAAAAATGAAATCATTTTATACCGACCAAATGAAGCAACTCAACACATTGAGGTTCGCATTGAAAATGAGACTGTTTGGTTGAATCGTCAACAAATTGCATCGCTGTTTGGAAGAGATGTTAAAACAATTGGTAAACATATTAACAATGCTTTAAAAGAAGAATTGGAGGGAATTTCAACTGTCGCAAATTTTGCGATAGTTCATTTTGAAGGCGAAAGAAAAGTACAAAGAAACATTGATTACTACAATCTTGATGTTATTCTCTCTGTAGGATATAGAGTAAAATCCAAACAGGGAATTCATTTCAGAATTTGGGCGAATAAAGTTTTGAAAAATCATTTACTAGAAGGATATACAATAAATAATCGAATCAATCTTCTTGAGTTAAAATTAAATACAGATATAGGTAAGTTAACAAAGAAGATGAATGAAATTGAATTGATAATTTCAACCAATGAACTCCCCACCCAAGGTGTTTTCTTCGACGGACAGATATTTGATGCTTACGAGTTGATCTCAAAAATTATTCGTTCTGCAAAGAAAGAAATTATCTTGATTGATAATTACATCGATGAATCTGTACTATTGCATCTCACTAAACGTGAAGTGAACGTTGAGGCAATCATTTACACGAAAAAAATAACAAAGCAACTTGAGATAGATTTGGCAAAACACAACGAGCAATTCCCATCAATCGAAATTAAAACGTTGAATACGGCCCACGACCGATTTCTAATTCTTGACAGAAAGGAATTATACCACATTGGTGCTTCATTGAAAGATTTGGGAAAAAGGTGGTTTGCATTCTCTCGAATCAATGAATTTCTTCCTGATATTTTATCTAGATTGGATATAGATTAACATCATCAAAAACGAACACTCGAATCGGAATACATCAAATTCATGGAATTGCCTGGGTTTAATGATGTAAAATTATGTGAGGAATAAATCGTTGGTGCGGGTTTAAACCCGCACCAACG
>JBIJBD010000127.1:0-6768 GCA_044345395.1 Crocinitomicaceae bacterium
AACAATTTAAAGGTAATAACCAATTATTAACTTTACCTAATCTAACTATACAAGCAGGCATTAGTTATGACATTTAAAAATTTAACTTTAGCGTTTATCTTGTTTTTCGCCGTGAGCGCCTGTCGTAAAAATAACGAGTTCCCGAATGTTGAAATTTATGGACATGCCGCTATGGGACTGTCAATGCCAAATTCTGGGTTTCATGCTAATAGTCAGGAAGCGATGCAATTGGCTTTTTCTTTTCCTGTATTAAAAGGAGTGGAGTTAGATGTTAGGATGTCAAAAGATGGAGAATTATGGTTGTTTCATGATTCTTTTTTAGACGGAGAAACTGATGGAACGGGATGCGTAGAAAGTAGAAGCAGTGATGAATTAAGCAAATTGATGTATACCTCGATACATCGTGAAAAACTAGTTAATCTATCAACACTTACTCTTGATGAGTCTAAGCATTATTTTTTTGATTTAAAGTTTATTAATGCTTGTGAAAATAAGGTGGTAGATACATCACTTTTCAAGCAAAAGTTAATGGGTATTTGGAATTCAAATATGACTCTAATTCTTCCTAGTAGTAAATTTTTTCCAACTTTTGGAACCGCTTTCAAATGCATTTTGTCGAGTGACGATTATCAAGTATTAACAAATGAATTATCCACCAAAGAATGGTACGGTGCTGTAATTAGAAATAATAATATTACAAAGGAACAGGTGAATGAATTGTTATCTTCGGGTAAGAAAATTTTCTTGTATGATATTCGTTCACCTAAAGGTAACCTTGAGGCCCTCAAAAAAGAACCTTCGGGTATTATAACCGACGAAGTCCGTTCAGCCCAAGCGTTGCTTCATTGAAAAAAATGAATTTTAACAAGTTGCTCACGTCATAATTATCATGGGTGTTAAATACGATGTTTATTCTTTGAACTGCTTGATGTACGGGCGTTTTAGCGGTATTAGGTGCGTCGCAAAATTGAAAGTGCCGCGCCGCACCTTCATACGCTTCTGACATTGATGTTTTTTGATTTCTTTTGGTTTGTCAAAAAACAAAAAACCCGTAAAATCAAGCGTTTTACGGGGTTTTGGTTTCTTTTGAAATCTTTTCAGCGGAGAGTGAGGGATTCGAACCCCCGGAACCTCGCGGTTCAACGGTTTTCAAGACCGCCGCAATCGACCACTCTGCCAACTCTCCGGGGCAAAAGTAGTAATACTATGTGAATATGCAAGTAATCTGCTAAAAAAAAGTAGCGATTTTCTCTGAATGATAGGTTCTTCAATACCCTAACTTCATTCTAACCCTCTTTAACACCTCTGTTGCCACTGCACGTGCCTTTTTTGACCCGATGTCTAAGATATCATCAATTTCACGCTTGTTTGCCATCAATTCATCAAATGTCCTTCGTTCTTCAGAGAATTTATTCAAAATTAAATCAAATAAGGCTTGTTTGGCATGACCATACCCATAATTCCCGGATAGATAATTTTTGCGCATTTCGTTTACTTCAGTTTCAGATGCAAGTAGGGCAAAAAGCGAAAATGTATGACATGTGTCTGGATTTTTAGGTTCCTCCAGCGGTATACTATCCGAGATAATGGACATAATTTGCTTTCGTAATTGCTTTTCAGGTAAAAAGATGTCAATGTGATTACCTCTTGATTTACTCATTTTTTCACCGTCAATACCTGGAATCAATTGCGTTGATGTATCAATCCTTTCCTTTGGAAGAATTAATGTTTCTCCATAGTGTAAATTAAATCTATTGGCGACATCTCTGGCCATCTCAATGTGTTGCTTTTGATCTTTACCTACAGGTACAATGTCGGCGTCATATAATAAAATATCTGCGGCCATCAATATGGGGTAAGAAAATAATCCGCCATTGACATCTTCTAATCGATCTGCTTTATCCTTGAAGCTGTGGGCCAATGTCAATCGCTGATATGGATACATGCATAGCAGATACCACATCAATTCAGTAACTTCCGGTACGCCACTTTGTCGATAAAAAACACTTTTTTCCGGATCAAGGCCAAAAGCAAGCCATGTTGCCGCGGTGGAATAAGTATTCTCTCTTAACAAGTTTCCATCTTTGATCTGAGTTAAAGAATGCATATCCGCAATGAATAAAAATGATTCGTTGCCTTTTTCTTTTGAAAGAGAAATCGCTGGTAATATAGCACCTAGAATATTTCCTAGATGAGGTGTTCCTGTTGATTGTATTCCGGTTAGAATCCTTGCCATAAGAACAAAATTAAGTATTTCTTTCTGTCACAGCTCCAGTTATTACTTTAAAAGTGTAGATTTGTTTATGCACTATTTACTTGGGATTTTTAGTTTATTATGGAAACTATATATCGCAATTGTATTTAGTATTCTGGCAATTTTATTATACCCCTTTTTTCTTGTTGTGCTTTTAAATGCTCGGTGGAAAAAAATGAGCTTCAATTTATTTATTTTTTGGAGTTGGATGATGCGATTTTTCTGTTTTTACCATGTAAAAAAGATCACCAAGAGTAAATTACCCGATGGGCCTTATATAATCGTGGCTAATCACAGTTCATACCTTGATATTTTTTTAATGTATTCATTAATTCCTAAACATCCTTTTGTTTTTCTTGGAAAAAGTGAAATTTTAAATTATCCAATCATTAGAACTTATTTTAAAAACCTTAATATACCTGTATACAGAAAAGATAAAAGTAAAGCTGGCCAGTCGTTGTTACTTGCAGAAAAGGCGGTTCAGCAAGGATGGTCCATAGCCATTTTTCCCGAAGGAGGAATTCCAGATGATGACAACCCCAAAATGATTCCTTTTAAGGATGGCGCTTTCAAGCTAGCTAAATCGTTAGAAATTCCTATTGTACCCATCACATTTCTTAATAATTTTTACTTATTTTCCGATCCGACCCTCATACTCGGTCCTGCACGCCCAGGGGTAGCACATGTAATAATACACGAAATAATTTCTAAAGACAAAGTGGAATCACAATCGATTAAAGAGTTAAGGGAGTATTGTTTTTCGGTAATAAGTGAGCCGCTAGAAAAAAGGTATCCAAAACTTCATGAAAAAAATTAATTTTGTGTTATGGAGATTAGTCAAGAAACAGTTCTTCACATGGCAAAATTGTCACGTTTAGAATTCAAAGGCGAAGAATTAGAAACAATTAAAGGAGATTTAGAAAAAATCATAGGCTTTATGGACAAATTAAGTTCTGTTGATACGTCAAATGTTGAGCCATTAATTTTTATGTCCGAAGAAAAAAATATACTTCGCGAAGATGAATCAATAGTTTCTATTACGAAAGAAGCAGCGTTAAAGAATGCACCTAAACGCGATTCAGATTACTTTAGAATTCCGAAAGTTCTAGATAAGTAATTGCTACTTCAGAAGTCCTAAACAAATTTTCATTCGAATTACATTCATCGCTGCTGTTTGAACTTTAGCTCTAAATGATTCGTCTTTTTTATACATTGCCAAAAGTTCAGCGTGTGTCTTTTTTGCATCTAATGGCATAAGAACGATGTCACAGCCTGCTTGAATAGCTTTTGTTGCGGATTGAGGAACAGAAACAACTCCACCCATATTCATGGCATCAGTTACGATAAGTCCTTTGAAACCTAACTCTTTCCTCAACAAATCCGTTACAATTTTCTCTGAACATGTCGAAGGGAGACCATTAGTATTATACTTGGCATTATTCTGAACAGCAATATGAGCAACCATAATGGATAGAACGCCATTTTTAATTAATTCAGGGTAATTTTTTATTTCTTTCAATTCTCCATCAATCATTTGTAATGACTTATGTGTATCTCCTGAAACTAAACCATGACCGGGAAAATGTTTTGCTGTGGCAATAATACCTTGTTTTTGTGTTTCTTGAATGAATGCATTTGACCAAGGGATGAGTTGCTCAGGTTTAGATCCAAATCCTCTGTATCCAACAGTAGCATTTCCAGCCACGTCGACCACTGGCGCAAAATTGTAATTTATTCCAATAGCGTTTAAATCATTCGAAATTGTTTTTGCGACTTCAACAACTTGATCATAGGTACTGATCTCACTTGCTTTTTTTACAAGTGTCGATCCATTTATTTTTCTATTGACTAAGCTAGGTTCCGCATCTGCACTATATAAGAAGGGAAGATTACCTAATTCTTTATTCTTGGCTTCAAACGACTTTATAAATCCCGTAAATTCATCTTTTGTTCCATTCAACATTAAAACACCCCCAATAACGCCATCTTTAATATGCTGATTAATTGTTTCTTTTGTTTGACCATATTTACCAACTGCCGGCATAATTAATTGGGCAATAATTTGATTTTCGTTCAGCTGCTTGAAAACACTTTCTACTTGAGCATTTAGTTCTTTATTATCAGAAAGATAATCAGCCAAAGTAAAGCTGTTAACTACTTGTGGCCTTGGTTTATTTTTTACAGGAGTAGCCTCTTTGTTTGTTTGATCCTGTGCACAACTTTGAAATAAAAGTATGGATAGGAAAAGACTAGAAAAAAAAGTTTTCATAAAATTTGGTTTCGACAAATATAGCACGGTGTATTGTGTTTTTCAATTGATTAAATTCTATTTACAAAACGCCTTTTGTCAATAACTATGCCTATGAATTTAATTTCCAAAAACCTTTCTAAAATAAAAGTGAAAATCAACAAATTTAAAAGCTTCCCCTCTACTCATCTGTTCCGCTTTTTGTACTACCTTATTATGAGTGATAAATTGATATCCCATAACTGGTTTGTTGACTTTCTCTCCCGTTAATTTTCCCGTTAAACCAAAGCGTAAATCATAATAAGATATGGTATCATTTTTCTGTTGTAAAAGGTAATAGCCATTCGACATGAAATTCAATTTCTCACTGTAATTCACATCCTTCCACTTTAGATTTTCTAGACGAATGTTTCCTTTGGGTATTCGTTCAATTGTTTTTTCATCTCCATTAAAAATAGAAGTGTAGTAAACATAATAAGTAGAATCGTCTTCTCCTAAAGTATACCAGTAAAAGCTAGTTAATGGCATAGGAGTTACCATCGATCTATTGACAGATATGTGTTCGTTTGAAAAGACTGATTGGGTTTGAGATAGTAAAATTAATTTGACGATAACACCCCAAAGTAAGTAGCCACTCGAATACACGATTCCGATTAAATTAATCTTAAATCGTTTTGGATTATCTCTTTTTAAAAACATTGTCCAAACCAAACAAACTAAAAATGGTAGGGTATATAAAGGATCTATAACAAAAACAGTATTGAAAGTTATGCGTGTGTCAAGTGGCCATAAAAACTGTGTGCCGTAGTTTGTGAACATATCTAACATGGGATGTGTGATTAAACCCCAGAAAAATAAGTGAAGCCAACACTTAAAAGAATATTTCTTCTTGTATATATGAAAAAACATCAAGGCCAAAAGAGGTCCAAAAATTATTGAAAATAATATAGAATGTGAAAATCCTCTGTGCAAAAGAGCTGCATCAATTGGATGATAAAAAGCCCGCAAGAAGACATCTAAATCAGGGATAGTTCCTGCAATCGCACCCCAAATTATAGCCTTGTTACCCATTTTTTTTCCTGCGACTAATTCTGCCACAGCACCACCTAATACAATTTGAGTTAATGAATCCAATTAAATTATTTTATATTTAAGTTAATTATAACGAGTAAAAAGTTTAACTTAGAATTAATAGTAAGTTAATAATCGCAATTTTAGTTTTTAAAAGACAACTAATTGTCAAAACCTTTCCTTATGAAGAAGATAATCTTTTTATTTAGCTGTATTATTTTAGCAAATTTAGTTTATTCTCAGAATTTCTACGATCGATCAACTGTTCAAACGATAGAGATTTTCTTTGCTTTTTCAAATTGGGATACGCAATTGGATGCTGCAACATCCACTGATGCTTATATTATCGCGGATTCGGTTCGAATAAATGGTCTTGTTTTCGATAGCGTCGGTGTCAAATACAAAGGAAATAGTTCTTACAATGCAAATAATAATAAGAATCCTTTACACATTGAATTAGATTACATTATCGGAAGTCAGGATTATCAGGGTTATACTGATATCAAACTTCAAAACGGATATTCAGATCCTTCCATGATACGCGAAGTTCTTTCTTATGCAATCCTAGAACAATACATGGACTGTCCGAAAGCAAATTTTGCTAACGTTTATATTAATGGAACATTGCGCGGGATGTATTCAAATGCTGAGAGTATTAATAAAAAATTCAATGGTGAACATTATTTTTTAGGCAATGATACTTATTTCAAATGTAATCCTATTGGAGGGGCGGGACCAGGAGTCACTATAAGTCCTGACCTTAAATATATTAATATGGATAGCTCTTCCTATTTGAATGGTTATGAGTTGAAATCAACATATGGCTGGAACAGATTAGTTGAATTAATTAATACACTTAATAATAATTTTTCAAGTATTGAAAATTTGCTTGATGTAGATCGTGCCTTATGGATGTTGGCATTCAATAATGTATTGGTTAACCTTGATTCATATAACGGAGCGTTTAGGCAAAATTATTACCTAACATGGGATTTGAATAATCGATTTGTTCCAACAGTTTGGGATTTAAATATGAGTTTTGGAGGTTTTCCAGGTGGTACAGGTTCAGGACCATATACAGCATCTAGTTTAGATCCTATGTCAAATAGTACTTCAACTAACCACCCTTTAATAGTAAAAATGTTAGCAAATCCGTTATACAAAAGGATGTATATGGCCCACATTCGAACGATTG
>JBIJBD010000040.1:0-16304 GCA_044345395.1 Crocinitomicaceae bacterium
TATCGGAGAACGCACAAATGTCACCGGTTCTAAGGCCTTTCTAAGGATGATTAAAGAGGGTGACTTCGAGGCGGCTTTAAGTGTCGCGAGAGAGCAAGTCGAGGGTGGTGCTCAAATCATTGATGTAAATATGGACGAAGGAATGATAGATGGTAAAGATTCTATGGTTAAATTTTTAAACCTTATTGCTTCGGAGCCAGATATTGCGAGAGTACCTATTATGATAGACAGTTCGAAATGGGAAATCATCGAAGCAGGATTAAAATGTATTCAAGGAAAGGGTGTCGTGAATTCAATCTCTTTGAAAGAAGGAGAACAAAACTTCATCGAACAAGCAAAAAAAATTAAACGGTACGGAGCAGCTGTTATTGTAATGGCATTTGACGAAAAAGGGCAGGCTGATACTTATCTACGAAGAATTGAAATCTGTAAAAGATCATATGATATTCTTATTGAAAAAGTAAAATTCAATTCACAGGACATCATTTTTGATCCCAATATTTTTCCAGTGGCAACAGGTTTGGAAGAACATAACAATAACGCAATAGATTTTTTTAAAGCCACAGAATGGATTCGAAAAAATTTACCTGGAGCTCATGTAAGTGGAGGTGTATCAAATGTGTCTTTTTCATTTAGAGGAAACAATAAAGTTAGAGAGGCTATGCATGCTGCATTTCTTTACCATGCAATTCAACATGGTATGGACATGGGAATTGTTAACCCTAGTATGTTAGAAGTGTATAGTGATATAGAACCTATGCTTTTAGAGCATGTCGAAGATGTATTACTCAACAGACGATCTGACGCTACAGAACGGTTATTAGCATTTTCAGAAACTGTTAAAGGTGAGGTAATAAAAAAGGAAGCTGATCTATCCTGGAGACAATTACCAGTAAAAGAACGCTTAAGTTATGCATTGGTGAAGGGGCTTGTAGAATTCATAGAAGAAGATGTTGAAGCATGTAGGCAGTTGTTTACCCGACCAATAGAAGTAATTGAAGGTCCATTGATGGATGGAATGAACGTGGTAGGAGATTTATTTGGAAGCGGAAAGATGTTCCTTCCTCAGGTTGTTAAATCAGCTCGTGTAATGAAAAAAGCGGTCGCTTATTTATTACCTTATATAGAACAAGAAAAAGACGGCAAGTCTTCCTCAAGTGGGAAAATTTTAATGGCAACAGTGAAAGGAGACGTTCACGATATCGGTAAAAACATAGTTGGAGTTGTATTAGGTTGCAATAATTATGAGGTAATCGACCTTGGTGTAATGGTTCCTGCTGAGAAAATTATATCGGTAGCCATCGAGGAAAAAGTTGATGTCATAGGCCTTAGCGGCTTAATTACGCCATCCTTGGACGAAATGGTTCATGTAGCTAAAGAAATGGAACGTGCAGGCTTAACTATTCCATTACTGATAGGTGGAGCAACCACGTCAAAAGTTCACACAGCAGTAAAAATAGAGGAGCATTACAAGAAAGGGCAGGCTGTTCATGTATTAGATGCCTCTCGGTCAGTTACTGTCGTTGAAAGTTTATTGGGTCAACGAAAAGAACCTTTTATCAACGATTTAAAAGCGGAATATGAGCGTCTAAGAACACACCATGCGAAAAACCGTGCTGCAAAAGAACTTTTAGACCTTGAAACAGCTCGTAAAAACAAGTTGAAATTAACATTTAATGAGGATACTATTTCAACACCCCAATTTTTAGGAACGAAGACGTTTGTAAATGTAGATTTGGCCGAAATTTCAAAATTTATCGATTGGACACCATTTTTTCAAACATGGGAACTTCACGGAAAATTTCCAGCTATATTGAAAGATGAGCTTGTTGGTAACGAGGCGACAAAATTATTCGAAGATGCTCAACAAATGCTTCATACACTTATTACAGAGCGTTGGCTCGAAGCACGTGCAAGATTTGGATTGTTTCCAGCAAATTCTATTGGTGATGACATAGAGATTTACAATCCTCAAAATATTTCAGAAGTTCTTGTAATTCAGCGCTCCTTGAGGCAACAAACGAAAAAAGTAGACGGTCAACCAAATCTTGCTCTTGCCGACTTTATAGCGCCCAAATCATCAGGAATTACAGACTATATTGGGGCTTTTGTTGTATCCACAGGGTTTGGCATTGAAACCCGTATTGAAGCATTTGAAGCCCAACACGACGATTACAATGCTATTTTATTAAAGGCATTAGCCGATCGATTAGCTGAAGCTTTTGCAGAATATTTACATTTGGAAGTTCGATGTAAATATTGGGGGTATGCACAACATGAAGTGCTTTCAAACGACGACCTAATTGCTGAAAAATATCGTGGTATACGACCCGCACCAGGTTATCCAGCATGCCCAGATCATTTAGAAAAGATTGGTTTATTCAATATCCTAGCTGCACAAGAAACTATTGACGTTAATTTAACTGACAATCTTGCCATGTATCCAACTGCTGCGGTAAGTGGTTGGTATTTTGCTCACCCTGATGCTAAGTATTTTGGTCTAGGTAAAATTTCACCAGAACAAGTTGTTGATTTGTGCACGCGTAAAAATGTCTCATATGAGGAATATAATCGCTGGTATAATAGTGTAGTAGTATAAGCCAAGCATCTATTTTTTAATATTTAACGTCTTTTTAATACATTTACACTAAGAAAAAGACAAATGACCTCTCAATTCAAAGCGTTTTTTACAATTTTATTTTTCGCATTTATAAGTTTTTCACAAAATCCAGTAGCCAACTTTACAGGAAATCCACTTTCAGCATGTGCCAATTCACCAATTCTTTTCACAAGTACCTCCACGACCGGAGGAGGAGCGGCAATAACGAGTTATGCCTGGGATTTTGGTGATGGATTTTCCGGAACAGGAACTTCTGTATCACATAGCTATGCCAACCCTGGAACATACACCGTAACTCTCGTGGTTACAAATGCTAATGGGGCTGCGGATGCCGAAGTAAAGCCAAATTACATTACAATACAACCTTCTCCAACTGCCGATTTTTCTGTAAATGGATTAGGTTGTACGGTACCGTTGACTGTTAATTTTTCTAATACAGGGAGTAGTGGTGCGGGTTTTTCTTATCTATGGAATTTCGGAAACGGACAAACCTCAACTGTTTCTAATCCAACAGCTCAAACCTACACCTCGGCGGGAACTTACTCCGTTTCTTTAATTACTACCAATACAACCACCGGATGTAAGGACACCCTGATTCAGTCGATAGTCGTTTCAAATTTTCAAACGAACTTCCAAATGCCTAATACAGCTTGTGTTGGTCAAAGTATTTCATTTACAGATAATTCAACCGCTGGTGCCAATCAATGGTCGTGGAATTTTGGAGGAATGGGAGCAAGTTCTGAGCAGAACCCTAGTTTTACTTTCATGTCCGCTGGAACATATACAGTTCAACTTTCTTCTCAAAATACTGCGTCAGGATGTTCAGGAAGTTCTAGTCAAACGATTGCGGTTCAACCAACACCTGTCCCAAGTTTTACGGCAACACCTCTAACCAATTGTGCTCCATCTAACGTTACATTTAATAACACTTCTGTTGGGGGATCTTCTTACAGTTGGAATTTTGGTGATGCTACCTCATTGAATAATACCTCGACATCAACTTCGCCATCTCATATTTATAATAACAATGGGACGTATGACGTAACCTTGACAATGACAACGGTTGATGGATGTTCGGGAACCATTACACTTGACGATTATATTGTGATTACTAATGTTGATCCGGTCATTGTAGCTACCCCTACGGGTGGTTGTACGCCTCTAGTTGTGACGTTTACAGATCAAACACTTCCTCCAAATGGTTCGAATCCAATAACTTCATGGAATTGGAGTTTCCCTGGTGGGACACCAAGTTCATTCAACGGACAAAACCCGCCAAGTATAACCTATGGTATAGGGGTTTATGATGTTTCATTAACTGTAACAACTCAATCCGGTTGTACGGAAACGTTAAATTTAACTGATTATATCACCGTTGGAGATATTTTAGATTTGAGTTTTAATGTAGATACTACCGTAAATTGTATAAAAACAGATTTTGAGTTTACTTCAAATGTAGTTACAAATCCAGCTAACCCAAATCCATCAGAGATAAGCTATTTTTGGGATTTCACGGACGGAACTTCAACGGATGAAAATCCACAATATCAATTTACATCAGATACGGGTTACTTTGATGTTCAATTAGTTGTTGATTTCAGAGGTTGTAAAGACACCGTTGAGATTGATTCATTCATTTACATCAATGCCCCGATTGCAAAATTTTCACCGGATCAAACACTTTATTGTAATCAAGGTAATAGTGTATTAGTTCCTTTTACTGATGATGCTACCCATGGAATTACAAGTGACGACATATTAATGATCTATGAATGGGGAGATGGTACACCTAATACTGTGTTAGATGACCCACAATTAGATGATGCAGATGCCGGAAATGTATCGCATCAGTATACAAATTATGGAACTTACACGATAGAACAAGTGATACATAATTATACAACAGGATGTAGTGATAGTATCACTAGTGTTGTTCATATTTCTACTGTTAACGCTAACTTTTATTATTCAACAGATTCTATCTGTCAAGGAGATTCTTTAGTCATGTTTGATAACAGTACATCCTGGGGCACTCATCCACTTGAGGAATGGGAGTTTAATATGGGAAATAATCCTCCAGGCATAGTTAATATGGGCGATACGGCATATTATGCATATACTGAACCAATTTTCTCAACACAGAATTACACGATTACACTGACCGCTACCAATGATGTCGGATGTTCTGATCAGGCCACGCTACCAATTACTGTTTTGCCAACGCCATTCCCGGTATTATCTTTACCCGATCCTAGTGTGGGTTGTGCACCATTTGAAGTTACACTCACGAATAACACGATGAGTTTTGGAATGCCCATTGATTATTTCATTTATTCTTATTCTGATAATTCCAATATTGACACTGTCGATTACATTCCATTTACTCCACCTAATCCAAATCCTAATACCATTACGCATTCATTTGTAGATGAAGGATTTAATAACCTTACCATGACAGTAGTTGATGTGTTCGGATGTTATGCTGTTCAAGCTTCTGCGGCAATAACTATTACAAAACCTTTTGCATCGTTTTCAATGGACAATGTTATTTGTAATGGAGATTCTTTACTGACCGAGAATTCATCCACAGGGGTGGAACCACTAACTTACGAATGGTTTGACGTAAATCCAGTAGGAGCAACCGCAATTTCAACGGATACAAATGCAACGGCCTCCTTTACCGTTTCTAATGTTCCGTTTGGTCAGACAAGTGCTGTAAATCCTTTGTATTTAGTTGTAACAGATGGTAATGGCTGCAAGGATACTGTCAGTAATTTGTTGAGTATTTCTATTCCTTGGGCAGTTCCGAACTACTCATTTTCAGGCGCTGCAATTGGGCCAAACGGAGAGTTTGTGTGCCCTCCACTTTTTGGAGCTTACATTGACTCCTCATTTTCATATGGAAATATCGTTGAATGGAACTGGAACTTTGGTAATGGAAATCAATCTGTTCTCCAAAATCCAAGTAATACATATGCACTTCCAGGAACTTACGATCTTTATTTAGAAGTAACCGATGAAAATGGATGTAAAGCGGATACAACACTATTGGAATATGTCACCATTGGAGGTCCTTATGGAGAGCCGGATTGGCTACAACAGGTTGGACAATGTGCTCAAGGTGCTTTATTCGTAGTGAACAATGCCTTAAATGTTGACAGTTCATATTGGGAATTAGGAGATGGCGGAACCCTTTCTGATACGATTGGTTTCTTTTACAATTACGGAGAACCAGGGACGTATACACCGGGGGTTTATTTATACGATAGTACCGGTTGTGAAGTCTTCTACCCTCTCGATCCGATAACGGTGCTTGATGACGGACTAAATGCTTTATTTACTGCAACTCCAAACCCTGCTGAACAAGATGAAACAATAACATTTGTTGATGGTTCAACCTCTCAACAATCTACAGTAGTTTCCTGGATTTGGGACTTCGATCAAGATGTGGTCAATAGCTTTACGGATACGAACCAATATTATGCTTTTCCATTAGCTGGTCAATATTCGGTAACCTTAACTGTATATGATGCATTGGGCTGTGAGGATGACTATACATTAATTATTAACATCAAGGATCCAGACATTTGGGTACCAAACGTAATAACCACCAATGATGATGGTATCAATGATTTGTTTACACTTCCATTCGATGGATTTAAAGAGTATGAAATCGTAATAGTCAATAGGTGGGGAAATACTATTCATATTGGGACAAGAGATCCGTTAAACCCTTTATTGTTATGGGACGGAACAACCGATTCTTCCGGAGATAAGGTTGTGGATGGAGTATATTTTTGGCATCTGACGGGTACTATGCTTGGTGGTACTCCAGTAGACAAACATGGAAATGTTACTGTTCTAGAGTCAGGTCAATAATTTTAGCCTTCTTGGGATTCGAAATTTTCGTCTACTGATAATACATTAGAAAGCGCAGCGGCTACAGCAAGTTCATCGCAGCGTTCATTTTCAGGATGACCCGCATGACCTTTTACCCAATTAAATTGGAGTTGAAACTTCGCATGAATGGCTAAGTAACGCAGCCATAAATCTTCATTTTTTTTACCCTTAAAGTTCTTCTTTTGCCAACTAAACACCCAACCTTTTGTAATGGAATCAATTACATATTTAGAGTCACTGTGAATACATACTAAATACTTATTCGTGGTGAGGTGCTCAAGACCTGCAATAACAGCTAATAATTCCATCCTATTATTGGTGGTTCTCCGAAAACCTTGACTTAGTTCTTTTCGTTTTCCTTGAAATTCTAATATTACTCCGTAACCACCTGGACCGGGATTACCCCTTGACGAACCGTCCGTATATATATTGACAATAGACACTACTTTTTGAGTCTTTTTGGATTTTGTGTAAGAAAACTAGCCCAACCCTTTCCTTTTGATTTATTATGTTCCCCTACTCCTTTAGAAAAATGATGACAAACAGCAACTGCCAAGCCATCAGTTGCGTCCAAATATTTAGGCATTTCAGGAAAACTCAATAATGTTTGAAGCATTGCGGCAACTTGTTCTTTGGATGCACTACCACTACCCGTTATCGCTTGTTTTACTCGTCTTGGGGAATATTCTTCAAAGGGAATGTTGTGATTTAAACAAGAGGCAATTGCGACTCCCTGCGCTCTTCCAAGTTTTAACATTGATTGTACATTTTTTCCAAAAAAAGGTGCTTCGATGGCCATTTCATCTGGTTTGTATTCAGCGATTAAACCATTCAGTCTTTCCAAAATACGTTTTAATTTATCAGGTTGATTGGCCAATTTATTTAATTGAATAATACCGAAATTTAATAAACTCAATTTATTATCCTGCACATGAATTAATCCATAACCCATTACAGTTGTCCCTGGATCGATTCCTAAAATCACCTTGTCTTTTGAGGTTTTTTGCACAACGTAAAACTAACAAAATATGTGCTTCCCCGCACACACCTCCCCTGTTAGGAATGTACTATCTTTGTTTTATTGTAAATGAACAAGCGAATCCGGCCTAAAAATTACCTACTATTTTTTAAATTCCTGCTACTGCTCGGATTCATATTCCTATTTCAGCGAAAAATAATTTTGAATAAAGTTTCCTTTGAGATCGAAGAAATTAAATACTGTTTCATTGCTTTGTTAATTCCTCTCATCCTATTAAATTGGTATTTGGAATTCATCAAATGGCAACTTATTACACAGACGAATCATCAGACTAACAGAACAACGAACCGAGCTGCTTTTTTTGCTGGAATGCTAGGATCATTCCTTACTCCAAGTATCGCGGGTAATTTCCTTGGTCGGATTTGGTATTATGCACCAACCCTGCGTTGGAAAATCGGTATACACTCAAGTCTGGCAAATTTTTCTCAATCGCTAATCGCTATTTGTATTGGAATACCTTTTTTAATTTACAACCGACCACAAGAAATATCTAATTTATTCATTTGGGCGGCATTTCTACTCTTAATGATTTTTACGTACCTTTTTTGCGACCTACTATTTAAACTAATGCCTTGGCAAAAGATGCATTTGATTGGAGAAAATCTCTTAACAATAAAAATAAGAATAGCATTTTTAACAATTTCATTTCTCCGTTATTTAGTTATGTTTACTCAATACTATATGGCACTTCTCGCTTTTGGTGCAGAAATTTCCGCTCAATTGATTGCTCCGATAGCATTGATATTTCTTTTTGTTACTTTAACACCTTCCTTATTTTTTGGTAAAATAATCGTTAGAGAAAGTATTGCAATAACTGTGTTCTCATTTTACACCTTTCCGTTGAATGAGGTGTTTTTTGCTTCCCTGCTGGTTTGGTGCCTTAGTATTTTTATTCCTGCACTACTAGCGTTAACTGTATTAAAAATGCCAAAAATCGATCGTGTATGAGTATATGGGTATTTATTATAATTTATACTTTTTTTATACTCTTTATAGTATACTTGGGCAGTTTTCTTCAACAAAAAAAAGAAACCTCTTACTACCAAGGAAACAAAATCACACTTGACCAACTAACTGTTTTAGTTCCCTATAGAAACGAAGAACAAAACCTTGGTAATTTTATTGATTGCCTTGAAAAATCAACTGCGCTGCCCGAACAAGTCATTTTTATAGATGACCACTCCACGGATAATTCCACAAACCTTATCAAGCAGCGATTAAAGGATAAATATTTATTGCTTAAACTTGATGAATCTATAGGTAAAAAAGAAGCGTTAAGAGAGGGTATTTTCCAGTCGAAAAATTCATTCATTTTAACCATGGATGCAGATGTTGTTTTCGACTCAAAATATTTTGAAAGCCTTATGCAGTTGGAGGAAGCAGATTTGTATTTGTTTCCCGTAGTTTTAAAAGGCAAGAAATTTCTTCAGGTTTTCTTTGAACTGGATTTACTCATGGTGAATGCTTTAAATAGCTCCTTACATGGCTGGCATAGACCAATCATAGCAAGTGGTGCGAACTTGTTATTTCGCAAAGAAACTTACCTAAAGGTTAATCAATACGAAACTCACAAGCATGTAATGAGCGGTGATGATATCTATTTACTTAGAGATTTCCGAAAAGCAAAAGCAGACATCCGGTTAGTATTAAACAAAAATTTGACTGTATATTCCTATACGCCAGACAATTTGATTGATTTTTTTCATCAACGCTTACGATGGATAGCTAAAACTGGCAATGTTAGAGATCATTTATCTACATTCATAGGTGTATTTCAAGCACTTATGATTTTAACTTTCTGTTGGATGACTATTTTTTTCATCCAACGTGAGGAGTATCACAATGTCTGTGTCCTTTTTACATTTAAATCATTGATAGATCTTCTTGGATTTTTTCCCTATTTCAAAAAGTTTAACGCGTTTAAACAATTGGCTATGTTAGCGCCTTACCAACTTATTTATCCTATTTACCTATTAATTATCAGTGTGTTACTTCCTTTTTTTAAACCTGTTTGGAAAAACCGTATTGCAACAGTATATGGAAGATCTGGTTAAATTTTGTACTTTTACAACGTGAAAAATATTTTACTCTTTCTTTTAATTGCATTCATAATTGTGGGAAATACAGGAGTTAAAGTGTTCACCCATCATTGCGAGGAAGAAGGGACCTTTACTTCTTTTGTAGCGCCAATTGACGATCATTGCGAAGAAAAGAAAAAAGATCTTCCAAGTTGCTGCCAAAAAGCAAAAGAAATAAAGAAAGATTGTTGTTCTGATGAAGAGAAAATTGTAAAACTCTCCTTTGAATTTCACGAATATTTCGATATTTCTGTTCCCATCTTTATTTCAGAAAATCAACAATGTCTTTTCATCGCGAACATCGAAGATTGTAATACCGATGAACAAGCTGCAATTGAGCTCAACAAGCCTCCACCAAAGCGCTTCGGAAAGGAATTATTAATTTATCATCAAGTGTTTCGTATTTAAATCCTGTAGAAAAAATTATTTCTTACGCTTTAAATTTATGAAACATGAAATCTATTATTTATTGTCTTTTTCTATGTAACTTGGCAACTACGTCATATGCTCAAGTAAAAGGCTTGGTGCAAGGCAAAGACTCATTAAAAATTAAACCAATACCAGGAGCAAAAGTAAAATTACTTCATGCCAATATTGGAACTTACACCAATGAGGAAGGCACTTTTGAATTGATATTGCCTAAAATACTTCCTGATACCCTAGTTATTATTGCTTCGGGATATTACACTGACACGATTATCGTTTCGAAAAAGGATCGCTTCATATCACTTAACATCCTGTTATTTTCAAAAAATTTGATGAAAGAGGTTGTACTTGAAGCAAGAAAGCGATCTTCCTCCATATCACGAATGAAGACATTGCATGTGGAGGAACTGACTGCGGCAGAATTAAGAAAAGCAGCGTGTTGTAATCTATCAGAGTCATTTGAAACTAATGCCTCTGTGGATGTAAACATCACGGATGCTGTTTCTGGAGCTAAAAAAATTCAAATGATGGGATTAGATGGAGTGTATACTCAATTACAGCTTGAGAATATTCCATTTTTGAGAGGATTGGAAAGCTCTTTTGGCTTGCAATCTATGCCTGGAACATGGATTGAATCCATTCAAATCACAAAAGGAACTGGAAATGTTGTAAATGGTTACGAATCAATGGCTGGACTAGTCAACTTGGAATTGAAAAAACCACAAGAAATGGAAAAATTTTATTTCAATTTTTATCAAAATTCTCAAGGTCGATCAGAACTTAACTTAAATGCAGGGCATCAACTTAGTAAAAAGTGGACAACAGGTTGGTTTGCGCACACTTCCTCCGTTTACGGAAACATTGACCATAATCACGACAAATTCAGGGATTTACCAATGGGAGATAATATCGCTTTTTTCAACCGTTGGGATTACCGTGGAAAAAAAATGGAGGCCCAATTTGGTGTTAACCTCAACCAAGATCGAAAGGTTGGTGGACAAACGACTTATTTTAGAGACGAACCGACCATTCTTCCTTTTCCCCCTTTAACTTACGGGGTACTTATAAATTCAAAACATGCCGATGCCTTCGCTAAGACAGGTTTTTTCGGAAAAAAACCTTCACAATCTTTAGGGATTGTTTACCATGCAAAATACCACCTTTTGGACGGAACCTTTGGAATTCGACCATTCTCTGGTGAAGAAAAACGTGGGTTTATTAATGTCATTTACGACGATTACATCTCGACTACTGATCATAAAATTAAATCTGGATTGAGTTTTTTGTATCTTGACATCACGCAATCCGCTGATAGCATTTCATCAAGAAGAGAAGAAATAGTTCCTGGAGCATTTATAGAATATACACTCACTACGTCTCGATGGTCAGTAGTTTCCGGTATTCGGTACGATTACCATAATCTCTTTAAAGATCAAATCACTCCACGTATACATGCAAAATATACCTTGGATGAATTTACGGATTTACGTTTCACCGCTGGAAGAGGTTGGCGAGTACCTAATTATATGATAGATAATATCTCTCTTTTGGCAAGTTCTAAACCTTGGGTTTCCCCAACGCAGATTTTACCAGAAATTTCTTGGAATTTTGGAGGATCGATTGTCAAAGATTTCAAAATTCTGAAAAAGAAAGCAAATCTTGCTTTTGATGTTTACCATACCCGATTTACAAATCAATTGATTGTTGACCGCGATAGTATATCAACCTCTGTTGTCTTCAAAAACCTAGAGAATGCCTCTTTTTCAAACAGTGTTCAATTAGAATTAAGTTGGACACCTATCCGAAATTTTGATATTCGACTTGCTTATAAATTTTTGGATGTCAAAGCGCTTTATGGTGGTCAGATGCAACAGCAAGTCATGATTCCTAGACACAGAGGATTCACTAATATGGCATATCGTACTCGAAACAAAAGATGGGAATATGACTTCACGCTCTCTGTTTTTGGACAATCAAGATTGCCAGGAAGTATGGTAGGACAATCTCAAGATTACAGTAAGGTCTATCCTATGGTGAATGCCCAAGTAACGCATATCTACAAAAAGTGGGACTTTTACCTAGGTGGTGAGAACTTGAGTAACTTCAGACAACAACACCCCATTATTGATGCTGGGAATCCATTTAGTTCAGGTTTCGATGCAACAGAAATTTGGGGACCCGTTATGGGAATTACCATTTATGGTGGAATACGTTATCAACTAAAAAAAGAAAAGAAAAAATAACTTAAATTTATGCTAATGAAAAATATACTAATCGTAATGATAATCTTTACTGCTGTGTTTCAAAATATTGCAGTTGGACAAAAAAGCCCTAAAACGCAAACAATATCCATACAAACTTCAGCAGAATGTGGAGATTGTAAAAATAGGATAGAAGATAAGCTCAATTATACCAAAGGTATTTTGTTTGCAGAACTTGATTTAGAAACTAAAAAGGCAACTGTAAAATTCAAAACAAAAAAACTTGATGCTCTTGCCATTAAACAAATTATTGCGAAAATTGGATACGATGCTGATGACGTTAAAGCAAAAAAAGAGGATGTTGAAAAATTACCTAAATGCTGTCAACCAGGCGGGATGAACAAGCAATAGTTAAACTGTATTGTTATCGAATTATTAATTTATGTAACTCAGTGGTAAGTCACTTTTCAATTCTCTACCTTTGAAATAAATGAATAAATCCAGACCTAGTGTTCTTATCCTTTTGGGAAGCATTGCCTTTAGTTCGGTAAGTTTGGGTTTTACCTTGATTGTACATTATTGGATGGTGCGTTTGACTGTCCCTTTAATTATTGCCATTCCGTTGATTTCAGGATTATTTGCCTACTTTATTTTTTACTACTTATTAAAACAATTTATTCAACAACGCCTAGGTTTAATCTATAGATCGATTCGAAATAAAGAGCCTTTGAATGAATCTATCGATCGCATGGTCGAAACAGCAGAATTAGATGTGGCCAATTGGGAAGAAGGGCAAAGCTCAGAAATTAGTAAACTAAAAGAGCAAGAAGCATTTCGCCGAGAATTCCTTGGTAACTTAGCGCATGAATTAAAAACACCAGTTTTTTCCATTCAAGGCTATATTTTAACCTTACTTGAAGGTGGTATTGAAGATTCTAAAGTCAATAAATCATTCTTGGAACGAGCGTCAAAAGCAACAGACCGAATGGCAACAATGTTGGAGGACCTCGATCAGATAACTAAGTTGGAAGCCAATGAACTCAACCTCCACGAAAGATCGTTCGATTTGACTGAATTGGTAACTGAGATCATTGAATCAACAGAACTATTCGCAAAAGAAAAACAAATACAAGTCAGTACTAAAAGAGATTATCCAACGACAAATGTGATCGGAGATCGCGAAAAAATTGGACAAGTGTTTACTAACCTCATCAACAACGCCATTTTTTACGGAAATAAAGGAGGATACTGTAGAATTGGTTTCAATTATTTTGATGACGTAATTGAATGCGAGGTCAGCGATAATGGCCCTGGAATTGACAACAAACACCTTCCTAGATTATTCGAACGCTTCTACCGAGTCGAAAAAAGTCGTAACCGAAATGAAGGAGGATCGGGACTAGGATTGGCTATTGCAAAGCACATTATCGAGTCGCATGGACATAAAATCACTGTGAAAAGTGTGGTTGGATTAGGTAGTAATTTTTATTTCACCTTAGAAAGAAGTAAAAACAACATTCCTTTAAGTTCTAGAGGAATTCCACTAAAATAAAGTAACTACTTGCTTTTTTTTTGCCGTTTAATTTCTATTTCATATCTTCATCACAGACAAATTACTAAATTCAACGATTGACATGAAAATTCTTAAAATTCAAGCATTACGAGGTCCGAACATTTGGAGTATTACACGGAAGAAATTAATTCAAATGCGTCTTGACCTTGAGGAACTTGAAGAAAAACCAACTAATAAAATTCCAGGTTTTAGAGAGCGTATTGAAAACCTTATCCCGACTATGATTGATCACCGCTGTTCAGAAGGTTGCAAAGGTGGTTTTTTTCAACGCGTTGAACGAGGAACCTGGATGGGGCATGTCATTGAACATATTGCGTTAGAAATTCAAACTCTTGCGGGAATGGATGTAGGTTTTGGCAGAACGAGAGAAACTAAAACTCCTGGAGTTTACAATGTGGTGTTTAATTACATTGAGGAGAAAGTAGGACTCTACGCTGCTGAATCGGCTGTTCGAATTGCTGAAGCACTTATCGATGGTACTGAATATGACCTACAACATGACATAAAAAAAATGCGCGAAATCCGCGAAGATGTTCGTTTAGGCCCCAGTACTGGAAGTATTGTTGACGAAGCCGTGGCACGTGATATTCCATGGATTCGAATGGGTACTAATTCACTCATTCAACTGGGTTACGGCGTAAATCAAATGCGCTTTCAGGCTACTATAACATGTAAAACAAGTAACATCGCAGTAGATATCGCATGTGACAAAGAACAAACCAAACGCATGTTGGATGCTGCATCAATACCTGTGGCGAAAGGTTCAATTTGTGTTGACGAAGAAGATTTAGAAGATACTATTAAAAAAATTGGATACCCAATCGTTATTAAACCGTTGGATGGAAATCATGGTAAAGGAGCTTCAATAAACGTGACCAATTGGGAAGACGCAGTAGACGGCTTAGCCTATGCGAAAAAATATTCCAGAAGGGTAATTGTTGAACGTTTTATTACCGGATTTGATTTCCGCGTATTGGTAATTGATAACAAAGTAATCGCAGCTGCCCAGCGTGTACCTGCCCATGTTGTTGGCGATGGGAAAAACTCCATTCAATCGCTAATCGACGAAACAAACAAAGATCCAAGAAGAGGTTATGGACACGAAAATGTCCTAACAGAGATCACAGTGGACAGAGACACGGAAGAATTACTCGAAAAATTAAATTACACCCTTGAAACAATACCATCACATGGAGAAATTGTTTACTTAAAATCTACTGCAAACCTAAGCACTGGCGGTACTTCTATAGATGTCACTGACATGATGCACCCGGAAAATGTATTTATGGCAGAACGCATTTCTCGTGTAATCGGACTAGATATTTGTGGAATTGACATCATGGCCCAAAATCTTACCGAACCTCTGAAAGAAAATGGAGGTGTGATTCTAGAGGTAAATGCCGCTCCTGGATTTAGAATGCACCTTGCCCCGTCGGAAGGATTGCCAAGAAATGTTGCTGCACCCGTTATTGATATGCTTTATCCTCCGGGAAAACCATCACGAATTCCAATTATCGCCATCACAGGTACAAATGGAAAAACCACTACCACAAGATTAATCGCACATATTGTAAAGAATAACGGTTATCGCGTAGGATTCACAACATCGGATGGAATTTATATTCAAAACCATATGATGGAAAAAGGAGATACAACCGGTCCTATGAGTGCAGAATATATTTTAAAAGATCCAAATGTGGAATTCGCCGTCCTAGAAACAGCACGTGGAGGAATCTTGCGTTCAGGTTTAGGTTTCAGTCGATGTGACATTGGGGTAATAACGAATATTCAAGAAGATCATTTAGGAATTAGTGATATTCACGATTTGAAAGATTTATCTCGTGTAAAATCCGTTGTTTTAGAAAGCGTAAAGAAAGACGGATGGGCGGTGTTAAACGGTGAAGATGAAAACTGTTTGGAAATAGCAAAATCTCTTCAATGTAGCGTGGCACTTTTTAGTATGGATGAACATGCGCCTGCGATTGTGGAACATTGCAAAAAAGGAGGAGTAGCTTGTGTCTATGAAAACGGCTTCATTACCATCAAAAAAGGAGAATGGAAATTCCGAGTTGAACGTGCTACGCATATTCCACTCACTATGAATGGAAAGGCTAAATTCATGATTGCAAATGTATTGGCTGCAACTCTTGCATCTTATTTGAATGGATTCAAGACAGAAGATATTAAACTTTCATTGACAACGTTTATTCCTGGAGCTGCACAAACACCTGGAAGAATGAACATCTTTGAATTCTCTAAATTCAAGGTAATGATCGACTTTGCACATAATCCAAACGGATACCGAGGCATTGAAGAATTCTTGAGTACAGTGGAAGCCACACGGAAAATTGGAATTATTTCAGGTGTTGGAGACAGACGCGATGAAGACATTAAAGAATGTGCACGAATCGCGGCTAGAATGTTCGACCATGTTGTTATCCGCCAAGAAAAACACTTGCGAGGAAGA
>JBIJBD010000162.1:0-5040 GCA_044345395.1 Crocinitomicaceae bacterium
CTTATTGTTGAAGGACTAACCGAGGCCAATACAGGCGTGACTTATGAAATAGTGACTTTGGAAGTAGAAGCAATCAAACATGCCATTTTAATCGCAGAAGAAGGAACATTTATTACGGCGCTAAGTGATGTTATTGATAATGCTATAGATATTGTGCAGAATTATTTAGATATGGAAATAGAGCAAGGCACAATTGCCTAATGGAAGATAAGCAGATTTTCACGCTTTCACAAGTAGCGACATCCATCAAGAAAACCTTGGAAAATCGCTACAATCAACTTTATTGGATTAAGGCAGAAATGCATAAAATTAACCGCTATCCTAGTGGACACGCATTTCCCGAATTAGTTCAGAAAGAAGGTGATAAAATCGTTGCTCAGCTCACCGGAACTATCTGGAAACAGCAATTAGAACGTATTCAAAAAAGTTTTGTAGACGTTGTTAAAGAACCCTTGAAAGATGGACTTACCGTTCTGTTTTTAGGAAAAATCGTATTTAGTGAAACGTTTGGGCTCAGCATCCAAATTATGGATATTGATCCTTCATTTAGTTTAGGAGAACTTCAAAAAGAGCGAGAGGAAACGTTAAAAAAACTTTCTATTGAAGGTTTATTAAATAAAAATCAGCTTCTCCCCTTCCCTCTATTACCTAAACGAATTGCCATAATTTCAGGGGATACCAGCAAAGGATTATCCGATTTTATGGAAGTTTTAGTTCAAAACCCTTACCAGTACAAGTTCGAAACAACCTTATTCAACGCGCTATTACAAGGAGATGTAGCGGTAGATTCGATTATTCAATCGTTAAATTCAATTAAATCTTCCCTTCATCAATTTGACTTGGTAGTTATCGTACGCGGTGGAGGTGCCGAGGTAGGCATGACATGCTATAATCATTTTAAACTTTGTAAAGAAATTGCCCAATTTCCCTTGCCTATTCTCACAGGTATTGGACATTCCACCAATTTAACTGTAGCAGAATTAATCGCATTTCGCAACGAGATTACTCCGACAAAATTGGCAGCATTTCTTGTTCAAACGTTTCGAGAATTCGACTTAAGGGTACAAGAATTAACAAGTAACCTGCGCGATATGTCCATGCTAAAAATTGAACGTGCGCAACAACAGGTATCACAGCTTAAACACGCATTTGAAAAGTCATCCAAAAACTTAATGCAGCAGTTTAGCTTCTCTTTACAGACAACTCAACAGCAAGCAGCACAATCGGCCATTCACGTGCTTCATCGAGAGAAAACACTTTTATCGAAAATACAAAGTGAAGCGTCTGCCTCTGCCATTGAAAAATTACGAAACGGAGCATTTCGATTGGAACGCAAGCAATACGAACTTTCCCTATTTACTGCTAAAATTTTAGAACAGCAACACCAACAACTGGAAGGCCTTTCGTCTAAAATAGAATTATTGGATCCTATTCGCATTGTAAACCGAGGATTTAGCATAGCACGAAGAAATGGCAAGGTAGTTTCTAGTGATAATAAACCAGAAATTGGAGAAGAAATTGAGCTTTTATCAGCAATTGGAGAAATGAAATCTGTCGTTACTTCGATTCAAAACAATGAGTAAGAATCTAAAAAATAGTTTTTATTGTCGTCTGTACTTTAATCTTTTCTAAAAAGTGATGCTTTTAAAATAGCAGGGTTTCCTCGTAAATTTCCTGTATTCTTTCCTCCACATCGCGCTTCCGTTAATCGTAGTTGTTTACTTTCCCTAAAGCTGACTTCGATAATCACTTGCGTTCCTCCCGTACAACCGTTTCTTTCATTCTCTTTTCCTTTTCTCAATTTTGCTTTTTTGTAGGCGCTTTTAATTTCTCGCCACCACGCTTCGGTCATCTTTTGTGTAGAATCGGAAATAATTGTTCCGTAAGAATCAACAGTATAGTGCCAATCTTTCTTGGTTGCTGTTATGGTGAAACTTCTGTGGTAATCGGGTGGAACAGATGCATCCACAAAGCGGTATTTTATCGAGGTAATTTCATTTTTTTGGGCTAGAGAAGCATTAATTAGCAACAGAAAAAGTGGGAGAATGCGCATTATATTTTATTAGCTAAAGATACTCATTAAAAATTATATTGCTTTATTTTGATGTATATAAAAATGAGTCTAAACAACATGAGCACTAATCGAGAAATAATTGGCGTTACAATTATTATGGCATTTCTTAACTAAAATGTAAATTCAAACATTTTTTTTCTTAAGTTTGGTTAAACAATAAAAAATTATTTATGAAAAAAATTATTATTTTAAGTGCATTCTTTGGGATTTTAGGAATTGCATATAGTTTTAAAAATGAGTCTAATAAAAACTATAAATTAAAGGGACAATGGTGTTATTATATAAAATGCAATGGTAAATCATGGCACGAATTGAGTCCTACCTGTTTTTCATCTTCGGAAGGTTTACAAATAATGAAAGCCAAATACCCAAATTGCAGTGTGAGTTATGCCGCAGACGGTCATTGTAAATAATAGCGCAAATTATTCATAAAAAAAGGGAGCCTTTCAACTCCCTTTTTTTATGGCTATTTTTCAGATGCGAATAATATGGATAGTTGCATAAACAATCAACTTTCAAATTTCGGCAATTTGTTTTTAAATTAATCTCAAGAATCATAAACAAAAGTTGGGCAGTAATCCAACAAAAAACCCTGACTTTTACATCAGGGTTTTGTACTCGAGGCGGGACTTGAACCCGCACGGGCAAAACGCCCACAGGATTTTAAGTCCGGCGTGTCTACCAATTCCACCACTCGAGCATTCCCGACAAGACGGTCGGGCTACAATCGTTCTTTCGAACTTTTGTGGTTTGGCGAGCGAGAAACGGGATTCGAACCCGCGACCCCGACCTTGGCAAGGTCGTGCTCTACCAACTGAGCTATTCTCGCTTTATAATTATTAATTCCCGACGTTTTCGGGGTGACAAAAATAGTTATATTTTTCATTTTAAAAAACTTTTTACTCAAAATTCACCTTTAGTAATTCATAATTCTATTTTGGATAAACGTATATTTACACTTCAAAAATATATCGTGAAAAAACTCTTCCTATTTTTCTTATTTAGCGGCAGTATAGCCATTGCGCAAAAAAACTCAAAAGTTGATACCAAAACCTCTGCGATTTCAAGCGAAATACTTGGTGGTTTTAATTTTAGAAGCATCGGCCCTGCCTTCATGTCGGGACGGATATCTGATATTGTGATTGACCCTAGCAATGAAAACAAATGGTATGTTTCTGCAGGTTCTGGAGGTGTTTGGAAAACTGAAAATGCAGGTGCTACCTGGCAATCCATTTTTGAAGGAAAAGGATCTTATTCCATCGGTTGCCTAGCCATAAACCCAAATAATAATAACGAAATTTGGGTTGGAACAGGAGAAAATGTTGGGGGCAGACATGTAGGTTATGGTGACGGGATCTACAAAAGCGCAGACGGTGGAAAATCATGGCAACACATGGGACTTAAATCAAGTGAGCACATTTCAAAAATTATCATTCATCCAAAAAATAGTCAAATCATCTGGGTCGCATCACAAGGCCCACTTTGGTCTTCCGGTGGTGATCGCGGTGTTTACAAATCTATTGATGGTGGTAAAACTTGGAAAAAGACCTTAGGAGAGGGAGAATGGGTAGGTGCAACCGATTTAATATTAGATCCAAGAAATCCTGATGTGATATACGCTGCTACATGGCAACGACATCGAACAATCGCGGGTTACATGGGTGGTGGACCAGGAACGGCGATTTATAAATCAACCGATGGTGGAGAAAATTGGAGCAAGTTGAGTAGTGGATTACCTTCATCAAACCTCGGAAAAATTGGACTAGCTATTTCACCTCAACAACCCGATGTTGTATATGCTGCAATTGAATTAGACAGAAGAAAAGGCGGAGTTTTTAAAAGTGTCGATCAAGGAGCTTCATGGAATAAAATGTCGGATGCTGTCTCCGGTGGTACTGGTCCGCATTATTACCAAGAACTGTACGCTGATCCTCATCAATTTGACAGGATTTATTTGGTCAGTTATATGATGTTTATTTCAGATAATGGTGGGAAAGACTTTTACACAATGAACGAAAACAACAAACACGTTGATAATCACGCAATTGCCTTTAAAAAAAATGACCCAAATTATTTGCTTGTTGGTACGGATGGTGGCGTTTACGAAAGTTTTGATAAAACAAAATCATGGAAATATGTCTCCAACCTGCCACTCACTCAGTTTTACAAAGTTGCCGTAGACGACCAATTGCCCTACTATAATGTTTACGGAGGAACTCAAGATAACAGTTCGCAAATGGGACCATCAAGAACAACAAATATTAACGGAATTCGCAACGCAGATTGGAGCATACTTCTAGGTGGAGATGGTCATCAACCTGCCACTGAACCAGGTAATCCAGCTATTGTATATGCTCAATGGCAACAAGGAAATTTGGTACGTCATGATCGTGCGACAGGAGAAAATGTATACATCCAACCACAACCGGAATTAGGTGAAAAATCGGAGCGATTCAACTGGGATGCACCAATTCTCGTGAGTCCACATAAGTCGTCTCGGATATATTTCGCTTCTCAAAGACTTTGGAAATCTGATAACCGTGGCGATTCTTGGGAAGTTATCTCTCCGGATTTAACAACCAACACACCAAGGACGCAAACACCATTTTTTGGTAAAAAACAAGCCTGGGATAATCCCTGGGATATCTATGCTATGTCAAATTACAGCAGTATCACTAATATTTCGGAATCACCAAAAAAAGAAGGTTTACTTTATGTGGGTACTGATGATGGAAATCTCCATGTTACAGAAGACGGTGGTAAAAACTGGAGGAAAATTCCTTTTTCTTCAATTCCTGGTTTACCGGCACAAGCATTTGTAAATGATGTGAAGGCAGATTTACACGACGAAAACACAGTGTATGCTGTATTTGATAACCACAAAAGCGGAGACTACAAAGCTTATGTATATAAAAGTAACGACAAAGGAAAAACATGGATATTGATTACAAAAGGAATTGCTGAAC
>JBIJBD010000130.1:0-6697 GCA_044345395.1 Crocinitomicaceae bacterium
GATGAACATTGAAGAATTAATTCGTCCTGATTTAATAGGAATGAAAGCCTATTCCTCTGCTCGTGATGAGTTTGAAGGCACGGCAGCTATTTATTTGGACGCGAACGAAAACCCGAATGACAACGGCATGAATCGCTACCCGGATCCACTACAAAAAAGCTTGAAAAAGCAAATTAGTCATTGGAAAGGAGTTCCCTCAAATAATATTTTCTTGGGAAATGGCTCCGATGAATGCATCGATTTATTATTTCGTTTATTCTGTTCAGCGGGCAAGGATGAAGTAGCAGCGATGAGTCCATCGTATGGAATGTATGCTGTGTCAGCGCGTATTAACAACATTCAATTACGTGAAATTTTATTGATCGAAGATTTTACCTTTCCAAGCGACAGGATTTTGAATGAGTCTCATGGGGCGAAACTGCTGTTTTTATGCTCCCCGAACAATCCTACGGGATTTTCTATTCCGTTAGTCGAAATTGAAAAAATCCTTAAAGAATTTAACGGAATTGTGGTCGTTGATGAAGCCTACATTGATTTTTCGTCTCAAAAAAGTGTCGTTTCTTTATTGTCTGAATATCCGAATTTGGCGGTGTGTCAAACCTTGTCAAAAGCCGTTGGACTTGCTGGTATTCGACTGGGAATGCTATTCGCCTCTGAAAAAATTGTAACTTGGCTAAACAAGATTAAACCACCATACAACATCAACCAATTGACTCAAGAAGTTGCTTTGAACTATTTAGAAAAGATCGAATTGGTGGAGAAGCAAACAAAAGAAATCATACAAGAACGCAACAAAGTATCAGCAAGCCTTGGACAATTTCCATTTATTGAGAAAGTTTATCCGAGTGATGCGAATTTTATTTTGGCGCGAATCAATGAGGCAAACGATTTGTATGATTACTTACTTTCAAAAGGAATTGTAGTCAGAAATCGTTCTACGCAAACTTTATGTGAAAACACTTTGCGATTTACCATTGGTACTGAAGAAGAAAATAATGAATTAATTAACGCATTATCAAATTATAGAAAATGAAAAAGGTACTTTTTATCGACCGAGATGGAACCTTGATACTTGAGCCACCAGTAACTTTTCAAGTCGATTCATTCGAAAAGTTGGAGTTTTACCCGAAAGTGTTTTCTGGTTTAGGGAAGATCGCACGTGAATTAGATTTTGAATTAGTTATGGTTACCAATCAAGACGGGCTTGGAGGAGACGGTTATCCTTACGATCATTTCATTGGCCCTCATGAGTTGATGCTAAAGACCTTAAAAAGCGAAGGAATCGAATTCTCAGACATATATATCGATCGAAGTTTTCCGCAGGATAATTTACCTACGCGTAAACCAGGTGTGGGAATGTTGCAAAAGTATTTATCAGGTGAATATGACTTAGCTAATTCGTATGTCATCGGGGATCGCTTAACGGATGTAAACTTAGCTAAAAACTTAGGTTCAAAAGCCATTTATATGCTCAATCCAGACGACCCGGGTAAATCAGAATCATCACTTACGGATGAAGAAATGAAAGAGTTAATCGCATTGCAGTCAACCGATTGGGACGAAATTTATACCTTTTTAAAATTGGGTGAACGTCGCGTAAAACACCGAAGAAAAACGAATGAAACGGATATTACCATCTTATTAAACTTAGATGGAACAGGAATGTCGTCTATTTCTACTGGTATTCACTTTTTTGACCACATGCTCGATCAATTGGCCCGTCATGGTCAACTCGATCTTGATTTGACGGTACTTGGAGACCTTGAAGTGGATGAACATCACACCATTGAAGATACGGCGATTGCATTGGGTGAGTGTTTCAATCAAGCCTTAGGGAATAAAACAGGAATGGAACGCTATGGCTTTTGTTTACCAATGGACGATTGTTTAGCCCAAGCAGCAATAGATTTTGGAGGAAGAAATTGGCTCGTTTGGGAAGCAGAATTTCACCGAGAAATGATTGGAAAGATGCCTACAGAGATGTTCTTTCATTTTTTCAAGTCGTTTACGGATGGGGCAAAATGCAATTTGAATATCAAGGCTGAAGGACAAAATGAACACCATAAGATTGAAGCAATTTTCAAGGCGTTTGCAAAAGCGATCAAGATGGCTAAAAAACGAAACGGTGAAAATGCGGTATTACCAAGTACAAAAGGAACTTTATGAAACTGGTTATCATTGATTACGGTGCGGGAAATGTGTTTTCAGTAAAATCGGCTTTTGAACGTTTAGGAATTAATGTTTCTATTAGTGCTGATAAACAGGAAATTAGCTCTGCCGACCGAGTTGTTTTTCCAGGCGTTGGACATGCAGGCGCTGCTATGGACAAATTGCGGTTTTCAGGATTAAATAATTTAATTCCACAATTGAAACAACCTGTTTTGGGAGTTTGTCTCGGTATGCAACTCATGTGTGAGTCAACAGAGGAAGGAAATGAAAAAGGATTGGGAATTTTTGAAGATTTGAAGGTAAAGCGCTTTGAACATGAATTGAACATTCCACACATGGGATGGAATAATTTAATGGATAGTGCAGGCTTTTTGGAAAATATCAATGAAGATGTCTATTTTGTTCATTCGTATTATGCTCCTGTTTCGCCTTTTACAATAGCAAGTTGCCATTATGGAATTGAATTTTCAGCATCCTTACAAAAAAATAATTTTTATGCCTGTCAATTTCATCCGGAGAAAAGCGGAACGGTTGGCGAGGAAATACTCAAAAGATTTTTAACAGTATGATAGACGTTATTCCAGCAATAGATTTGATTGATGGGGCTTGTGTACGCCTGACGAAAGGAGATTACGGCACCAAGCAAGTGTATGAAAAAGATCCTGTCATCATCGCGAAGCGATTCGAAGATGCAGGAATAAAACGACTACATTTGGTAGATTTGGACGGCGCAAAAGCAGGAAAAGTAGTCAATCTTTCTGTTTTGGAAAACTTGGTAAATAAAACGAAACTAGAAATTGATTTTGGAGGCGGAATTAAGACCAATGAGGATTTAAAATCGGTGCTAAATGCCGGCGCTAAATGGTTGACAATAGGAAGCTTAGCTGTAAAAAATCCAGAAAAAATGAAATCATGGATTCAAACTTATGGCGCTGAATTATTCATACTTGGAGCAGATGTTCGCGATGAAAATATTGCCGTAAGTGGTTGGTTGGAGACAAGTAACCTTCATTGGGAAAGCTTTATGTTAGATTATTATAAATGTGGTGTTCGACAATTTTTATGTACCGATATTTCACGCGATGGCATGTTAAATGGACCATCTGTTGATTTATATAAAGAAATAATGAAGCGATTTCCAGATTGTTATTTAATAGCTAGTGGTGGAGTATCAGGTAAACAAGATTTAATTGACCTTGAAGAGGCAAAAATTCCTGCGGTTGTGCTCGGAAAAGCGATTTATGAAGGAAGAATTACGTTGAATGAAATCATGGAAATGTCATGTTAAAAAAGCGAATAATTCCTTGTTTAGATATCAAAGAAGGGCGCACAGTAAAAGGTGTAAATTTCGAAGGACTCCGTGATGCAGGCGATCCTGTGGAGTTAGCTAAATTATATTCAGGTGCTGGGGCCGATGAATTGGTATTTTTGGACATCACAGCGACTATTGAAAAACGCGATACCTTGGCGGAACTAGTAAAACGAGTGGCTGAGCAAGTGAATATTCCGTTTACAGTTGGTGGAGGAATAAGAAGCGTGGAAGATGCATATCGTTTATTGAAGCATGGCGCCGATAAGATCAGCGTGAATTCCTCTGCGGTGAAACGACCTGAATTGCTCAACGAACTTTCTGCTCAATTTGGAAATCAGTGTGTGGTATTAGCTGTGGATGCTCGACCCGTAAATAGCATATGGAAAGTATTTGTCAATGGTGGAAAAATTGAAACGGAATTGAATTTAATTGACTGGGTGAAAGAAGGAGTCGAACGAGGAGCAGGAGAAATTCTCTTTACCTCAATGGATCACGACGGCACCAAAAATGGCTTTGCTTTTGAAGCTTTAGAGGAGGTTTGTCGGGCTGTAAACGTTCCGGTAATTGCCTCAGGTGGTTGTGGTTCAGTTGACCATTTCATCGATGTTTTTCAGCAAACTTCGGTAGATGCAGCGCTTGCCGCTAGCGTTTTTCACTTTGGAGAAATTGAAATTTCAGAACTAAAAAATACCTTAAAAAAACACAATATTGCAATTCGATAATATGGAAAAAATAGATTTTGCCAAAGGCGATGGATTAGTGCCTGCAATTATACAAGACGTAAACACGCTACAAGTATTGATGTTGGGCTACATGAACCAAGAGGCTTATGAAAAGACTTGTCAAGAGAATAAAGTGACTTTTTTCTCTCGTACTAAAAACCGGTTG
This sequence comes from Crocinitomicaceae bacterium, assembly GCA_044345395.1. Classification (GTDB taxonomy): domain Bacteria; phylum Bacteroidota; class Bacteroidia; order Flavobacteriales_D; family Crocinitomicaceae; genus UBA952. The sequence goes on from JBIJBD010000130.1 coordinate 4,370, forward strand.
TGGATGAAAGGCGAAGAAAGCGGTAATTTTTTACAAGTAATCTCTATAAGTTTGGACTGCGACCAAGACACCCTATTGATTAAGGTTGTTCCTCAGGGACCGACTTGCCACTTAGGGGCTCAAACTTGCTGGGCGGGAGAAAAGGAAACGAGTTTTGGAATTCTCGCTGATTTGGAAAATACGATAAGTGACCGTCTGCAAGTCGGAATAGCAGAAAAATCCTATGTAGCCTCATTAAAAGAAAAAGGCATTGAGAAAATCGCTCAAAAAGTTGGTGAGGAGGCAGTGGAAACGGTAATAGAGGCATTACGTTCAAATGACGAGCTTTTTCTAAATGAATCTGCAGATTTACTTTTTCATTATTTGATACTTTTACAAGCCAAGGGATTTAAGTTAGATAATGTTCTAGGAGTATTAGCGGATAGAAGAAAATAAAGTACTAGGTGATGAAAATGGACAAAAAAAATAAACAACCGACCTTTTCGCAAAACGTGAAAATCAGGAAGTTGACTTTTGCGCGATGAGGTCAGCTGGAATAACAACGATAAAGCAACTAATAAAATTATCGAAGACTGAAATACGATCTTTACATGGTATTGGTCTTAAAGCGTAACAAAAAATAATTGAGTTAATTGTCGAAAATGGACTCCAATTAAGAAAAAACAGTAACTAATCTTAAGCACTATTTGGAACATGAAAACATTAATTATAGTTTCTTCTTTACTTTTATCAGTAATACAACCGTTGGCCCAAGAATTAAAATCATCGAAAGAAGTAGTTCAAGAAAACCTACAATTTTATAATAAGAGTGATATTGATGGATTTATGTCGTCATTTGCAGACAGTATAACTTTGTATAATTTAGGCAAATCAGAACCAATCGCAAATGGAAAAGAGGCAATTCGGAATTTATATAAAGGTTTATTTGATACTTCCCCGAAATTGCATTCTACGATTTTAAATCGCACAATCATTGGTAATAAGGTTATTGACTATGAATTAATTAAAGGAAGACGAGGAAGTAAGAGTCCTATTAAACTCGTTATGATTTACGAAGTTACAGGTGGTAAGATTTCACGAATGACAGTAATACGGGAGTGAAAACTATTAATTTTTGTACTTGGAAACTTTTCGATGAGATCGATCAAGCCAAATCAGATATTGCTTTTCTAACTCCAATAAACTGGACCAGGGTAAAGGGTTGTTAAATGATTGTTCCAACAAAGAAATGTAATTGATAATTATTGTTTTATCATTATTGGTTAAGTTACCTATTTCAAGTTTGGGTATTGTTAAGTTTTCTTGAAAAGTGAATTTAATTAAATTATAATATGCCTCTCCCGAAGCATTTTCAAAATTTGGTGGATTCATATAATCAATTAAATGAATTGAAAATTTAGTCCTAGCATGTTGATCCTTAGTTTCTTCAGTTTGACAAAATGAGTTAAAAGAGTAAAAGGAAAATATAAATAACGAAATGAATAATGATTTCATGAGATTGTTTTTTAAGTACTACATTATGGTTTTACGACTACTGCCCTGATAGATGAGCCATATAAAAAACTGAATCCTCCCGCACCATGCGAAGATTTCAATTCGTATGTATGTGTACCAACTCCTGGTTGGTCTGTCCACTGAATGTTAACCTGGCTGTCCTGATTTAATGTGCCAAAGCCAGAGCCTTCTACTATTTCAGTACCATTTCGCCATATTTCTAGGGACACCCATGAACTTGTACCGTCTTTTGCAAAATCAAATTGGCCATTTAACATAACCCTATCACTAGCGCCGGTGACACTAACGGTAATTGTTGCTCTTGTAGTTGAGGTGAAAGCATAATTTGTCATCGTTTGCGTATTTACTAATGTCCAAGCTGGACCTGTTGGACCTTGCGGTCCTGTTGCACCCGTAGCTCCCGTGGCACCTGTTACTCCGGTGGCTCCAGTTGCTCCAGTTGCTCCAGTTGCTCCAGCAACGCCATTACATACATATTTTGTTAAGGAAGCATTTATTTCACCTGCATCGAGCACCCCGTTTGAATTTGCATCCAAACCATATTCAAGTTTTACGCCACCAGTAGTACAATTTCCTCCAGCAGATTCTGTGGTAGTTTTCACCAATGAATTCTGTCCATTTGTGCCGTTTGTTCCATTTGTTCCCGCTGGACCTTGTGCACCAATAGCACCAGTGGCACCAGTTGCTCCCGTAGCACCTGCCGCTCCATTACAAACATATTTGGTTAATGCTGCATTGATTTCACCTGCGTCTAATACACCGTTCGCATTCGTATCTAATCCATATTCCAATTTAACTCCGCCTGTTGCACAA
>JBIJBD010000019.1:0-21220 GCA_044345395.1 Crocinitomicaceae bacterium
GTATTCAAGGTAGAAGGTGTAAATTCAAGCTCACGGTTCCCATTTCCATAACCATCCAAACGTGTAATCTGAGGAGATGAACCGTATTCAATCAACTGGAGTGTTCCTCCAGCTTCCGGAACCGGGCTGTGGGGAATGGCTTCCATTACTTTAATTTCACCAACAGCGGCCTTTCTACTGGCGATATACCGTTTCTTTTGCCCACCCAACGATTCGGGGTCATTGGGATTATACATTTCATAATTATTATGAGCATATGCAATAGCAATGAAATAGTATTTTTTAAAATTCACCAACCTGCGATCTCCTTGCGCAAAGGCATCTTCGGTTACTCTAAAACTGTGACGGATTCCCTTGTTTTCACCATTAACTCTTTGCACCGGAATACTGGCGTTCAGCTCATCATTAAATTCAAAGTTGATAATTTTGGAAATTCCATCTTTAATGTCACATTGAGCTACTAATCTTGCTTTTGTTGCATCCAATAAATCAGAGGAGGAAACTTTATTATCTTTTAATTGAAAAATTTGATAACCTTGAAAGCGATAAAACTTATCTGCTAGAGAATCGCTCGATACAATAAATGGATCAAATTCAGTATAGGTCTCGTTGTGGTTGTTCGAATTTGGAGCATTGGATAAAAATAAAATCAACTCATTTTCCAATTCTTGAATACTTAAATCAGGTGCATGTGGGCCTTCTAAAACTTTAAAGCAGTTTTCAAAAAGTGCTTGTGCTTTATCATCAGCTCTTCTTAATGCTTCTACAGATTCAAAAGGGTCACCGCCGGAAGACCTAGCCCAAACTACCCCAACTGTAATATTATTAACGGCACCGGGCTTGAGTATGAATGGACCAGCTGATTGCACAAATCTTCTGTCATTTGGCGTGTTGTTGGCTGTCTGTTCTGTCCAGTTTGGCTGCGGCACACCACTCGTCCCCCAGCCGAGAGGATCTGTGGTTCCCGGAAACATAAAATCACAGGGCATTAATGGATTCGCATCTGGATCCGAAATGTGCCCACTTCCTCCGTAAATAAACTTTGTCCCGTCTTTCCAAAAACCTCGCAAATAATTGTAATAGTCTGCTGCATAAATTGGATCTGTTTGATTGGGATTAGCACCGTTTGTAGTATTCGAATAATATAAAAATCGACGCATACCGTAGCGTTCGTTGTCAATAATTCCGTCTCCATAACCGATGCCATTAAGCGCCTCATCAGCACCTATTCCGTAAGCATTATCAATACCATCATCGTCTTGGTATGGGCCCTCGAAAAAATCTACGCCAACGGCTGGAGGAGAATAACCATAACCCTTCCATCCCGAATTATTCCCGTCATAGTTGTCGCCGTTATAGTAATAACCTAAACCACGCATTACATCACAACCTACATAATCATCGAATGGATCGCCAAGAGCTCCGTCTGTAAAAAAACCAAAATAGGTATTATATAAGGTTTGGGTTCCTCTGTTGATTAATTCATAATTATAAAAAGTCATGTTATTAATCTCGTCGTTCGAAGCGAAAGCAAAAGCCTGTGCTCGAATTTCCATACCGATAGGATCTGCTCCGGTTTCCGTATGAATGTTGCCTTTGTCGTTCATGACCCACCAAAAATTCATGTCACCATAAAGAGATACGCGGCGTTCTGTGTTGCATTCTTTATCTTTTTTAATGTCGTACCAAGGGAAGTCTCCATCCTGCCAATTGTAACTACCATCGCCATTATAATCGTAAAAAGGTGCCAGGTAATAATCTTGACCTAATGTAACGTCTCCGTGAGCAGGCCATTCTTTTACGATTTCAGGAACTTTATAATTTGGAAACAGGTCCGTTTGAGTTTGTGTTCCATTAAGTTGATCGTATTCTCCTGCTTCAAACCAAGCATTAAACTCTCGAATCATGTCTTGAGTGGTCACAAAATGTTTGTCGTATTTACTACAGACATCGTAATTCGTTTCAGCAGTAATTTTTGTTAAAGGCCCCGTCCAATAGTCTTGTCCATTTCGATAGCGCAGTGCCGCAAGTTTCAATTGATTATTAACATCTGTACCTCCTAACCAAAGTGCAGCAGTAAACAAAGCCATTATCCCAGAATTTTTCGGAACCTCGTACATGTTGAGGTTTTGATTTGGAATTTGCCATAGATTTCCAGCTGTGTGTACCATGGCCCGAACATTATTCAATTCTAAATAAGTGGTTGCTGTCGGAGGCGCACAATTGGCTCCTTTTGGATGTGGAGTTTTGATTTTATAAGTTCCGTCGTAGATCTGAGCGTTTCCAGTGCTTGAGAAAAAACATAACAGACTTAAAAAAATAATTTTATTCACGTGTTGAAATTACTAATATTCGGGCGAGTAAGCAAATTTGAAAAATTGTCTATGTAATCAATGGTTGAGAACTAATTTGGAAAGGTTTTGTTTTAAATTTTACTTTTGTCTAAAATTAAGAGCAATGAAGAAATTATTTTTTGGGATATTCACTGTTATATCCTTTTCGATGAATGCACAAGTGCAAACACCAGCGCTAAGTCCTGTTTCAAAATTTGAACAGAAAGTTGGTCTAACCGATATTACAATTCAATATTCTCGTCCAGGAAAAAGAGATAGACTTGTTTTTGGAGACGTTGTCCCATTTGGTGAAATATGGCGTTTAGGGGCGAATGAAAACACCAAAATAACTTCATCAGATGCCATTATTTTCGGAAAAGATACGGTTAAAGCAGGCACTTACGCTATTTATGCGAAGCCTGAAAAAGAAAGTTGGACACTTTTTCTTTACAGCGAAACTACAAACTGGGGTGTGCCGGAGCCGTGGGACACCAAAAAAGTGGTGTATGAAACTACGTTACCAGTTGTGCAGCTAAATGATGTTGTAGAGACGTTAACAATATCAATTGAAAAGATTGAGAATAACGGAGCGAGTTTAGTAATTATGTGGGATAAATCTAAAATTGCCCTTCCATTCACTGTTAACACGAAGGATAAAGTATTAGCAAGCATAAAGAAGACCATGGAAGGCCCATCCGCTAATGATTACAATCGATCTGCCACATTTTATTATCAAGAAAAAATTGATGTTAAAAAAGCGCTAGAATGGTCCACAAAGGCATGTGAAATGCGTCCCGAAGCATATTGGATGTTGCGAACAAAAGCCTTGTTACAAGCTGAAAACGGAGATTTCAAAGGAGCTATTGCTACGGCAAAGAAATCCATGGAATTGGCAGAAAAAGACGGTGATGCAGCTTACGTAAAAATGAACAAAACTTCCATAGAAGAATGGAGTAAAAAGAAATAGGTGCATGCTAGCAAGGTACAAGTATCATGTACTCATGCATTTTATTATCTTTCTTTGGGGATTCACTGGAATTCTAGGAAAGTTAATTGATCTCGAGGCCGTATTTATTGTTTGGTATCGCGTATTGATTGCTGCATTATTTTTAGCAGGTTATTTTCTTGTTAGGAAAAAATCATTTCGTTTAGAAAAAAAGCACCTTTGGAAAGTTACACTTGTTGGATTAGTGGTTGTTGCCCACTGGTTGACCTTTTATTATGCTATTCAACTTTCGACAGCGTCTCTCGGTATTCTTTGCTTATCAACCGCAACTCTACATGTGACTTGGCTTGAACCTTTAGTCATGAAGAGAAAATTTTCTTGGACAGAGTTTCTGATGGGCGGTCTTGTTATTTATGGTATTTATTTCGTTTCTGGAGATTTTACACCGAAAGAGTTGACTGCGCTTTATATCGGATTGATTTCAGCGTTGTGCGCAGCTACCTTTGCCGTTTTTAATGCCAAACTCGCACAAGATATTCCCTCTGCGCAAATAACTTTTTATGAACTAAGTATAGGATTTGTCGTTTTGTCCTTGTTTTTGCTTTTTACTGAGCAGTTTTCCTATGATCAATTAGCGCTCAGTGGAAGTGATTTTTCTTGGTTGTTGTTTTTGGGAATCGTTTGTACATCATTTGCTTTTTTAGTAACAATAGACATTGTTAAAAGACTTGGAGCGTTTACTGTTTCCTTGAGTATTAACTTAGAACCGATATACACCATTTTACTGGCTATCGTCATATTAAATGAACACGAACTCCTCAATAAAAACTTTTATATCGGAGCAGCTGTTATTATAGCGGTGGTTTTGGCCAATGGTGTACTAAAATACCTTCAAGACAATAAAAATAAATAAAATGGAATATACGAATTTAGGTAAAACAGGATTGCAAATTTCAAGATTATCCTTAGGCTCTTGGTTAACGTTTGGGAAACAAATCGGAGACGACACAGCAGAGGATTTAATGGATGTGGCGTATGATCATGGGGTTAATTTCTTTGACAATGCTGAAATATACGCACGAGGCGAGAGTGAACGAGTTATGGGTAGAATTTTAAAGAAAAAAAATTGGACAAGAGACTCATACTTGGTAAGCAGTAAAGTTTATTTTGGCGCAGGCGGACAACTACCCACGCAAAAAGGGTTAAACAGAAAACATATTATTGAGGCATGTAATCAAGCGTTGGAAAGGTTTCAATTAGAGTATTTAGATTTGTTTCTTTGCCACCGTCCCGATAAAAAAACACCCATTGAAGAAACAGTTTGGTCAATGCACCAACTCATCATGCAAGGTAAAATTCTTTACTGGGGAACAAGCGAGTGGAGCGCGCAAGAAATAATGGAGGCACACATGTTTGCTAAGCAGAATCAGTTGATTGGTCCCGTGGTAGAGCAACCAGAATACAACATGTTTTGCAGAGATAAAGTGGAAGTAGAGTTTTCTCAGTTGTATAAAACGGTTGGTTTAGGAACAACTATTTGGTCTCCTTTGGCGAGTGGCGTATTGACGAATAAATATTTGAATAAATTCCCAGAAGGCACTCGTTTAGGGATGGATGGATTAGAGTGGTTAAAAGAAAAGAATTTAACTGCTGAGAAATTAGAAAAAGTTCGTCAGCTTAACCGAATTGCTGAAGAGTTGGACTTATCTTTGGCTCAATTAGGCTTAATGTGGTGCTTGAAAAATGACAATGTTAGCACAGTGATTTTAGGTGCGAGTCAACGAAGTCAATTGGAGGAGAATCTTGCCGTTTTGAACTTAATGAACAAACTTACAGATGAAGTAATTCAAAGTATTGAACAAGTCTTAGATAATAAACCCGTTCAACCTGCTTTTTAATAGTTAGAAGATTTTCTAAATAAAAAGGGGCTGTCATTGACAACCCCTTTTTTATTTAGATTAAAAAATCTCTTATTTGATAACCACATTTTTTGTAGTAGTCGCACCATTCGAACGAACAGTTACGATATAGCTACCTTTCGCCACATTATCAGTTGCGAAAACGATGGTTTGAGTTCCATTAGCGTTTTCAATGGTTTGAGAAGCTACTGTTCTTCCTTGTAAGTCTGAAAGTGATACATTGTAATCAGAAGCTGTTGCTTCGAATACTACATTTACTGCATCTGTTGCAGGGTTAGGGAATACATTCAATGCAATCGCATCTAGTTCGTTAATGTTCGCAACACCAGTTTTAAATGCAGAAACTTCGATGTCTGTGAATTCTCCACCAGTTGCTAGAACTGTTCCATTCACGTCTTTCACAGTGTAAACACCATTTCCGTATGCACAGCAGATACCATCACCATAAGAATCAAGAATTTCAAAAGTATAGCAGGCATTAGCGTTAAGATTTGCAGAAGCTTGTGGTCTTACGGTAGTTCCAGCACCCCCTAAATCAGTCCATGAACCACCACCCTGAGCAACAACAGCTCCCGAAGCATTTTTGATTTTCCATGAAGTTTCAGATGCGTATTGATCTGTTGTAATGTCAATTGTTACGTATGTTGAAGCAGCAGTTGCAGCTAATCCTATCGTAGCATTAACATTGTTGTTAGAAGTGTTCGCATCACCATTAGTTGTAACAGTCACCGCTAAAGCGCCACCTGTAAAGTTTGCGATAGGTGTACAGTTAACTGTAGCAACACCATAAGTAGCTAACGAACCTGTGTATGTTCCTGTTGAAACCGTTGTACCCCCTTGAGTAATTGTTATGGTCGCAGAAGTTAATGGGTCAGTTCCATTATTCTGAATTTTAACCGATGGTGTGTAAGAACCCTCACAATGTACAGTTTCACCTGCATATGATAAAGCGCTAACGTCTGCAGGATTTGATGCTGGCGGAGGACAAGCACCAACAGCGTTGTATAATTGAGTTGCACTTGCTTGACCAACTTCAGTTACGATTCTATTTGGACATATTCTGTAAACTGTTGGGTAGTAACCAATAGCATAATCATTATTGATTTGAGTGGCAGTCGCAGATGTAGGATTCGCCATTGGGAATTGAATTTGTCCTAAAGTTGCGTTAGGTTCAATCCAGTTTCCAATCGAACCAGACCCATCAAGCATAGTTGCATCAGCTGTAGAACCATCTCCTTCAATCCAAATAACCATCACATTATCAGTTGTACCCGTCGCTACACCTGGATATCCGGCAGGCCCATGATTAATATAAACATCATCTAATGCTCCACTTAAGTGGTAGTTCCAACATGGACCACACCAAGTAGCAGAAACATCAAGAAATACAGTATATCCTTGGTCTAGGTAATCGTACAACGTGTAAGATCCATTGCCATTTGCACCAGCCGTTGAAAGCCAAGACTGATAAGCATTTACCGTGAAATTTGGAGCAAAACTTCCGTCAGGCAACTGGGCTTTTGACGAAAAAATAGTTCCAAATACAGCCACAGAAAGTAATAATTTTTTCATAGTTGATTTGTTTTTATATGTTATTAGTTGGGTAAATTTAACATAAACTTTCAAGAATGAAAAAGAAATTGGTAATTTTTTCGGGAGCAGGAATGAGCGCCGAAAGTGGAATTTCAACCTTTCGCGACAGCGGCGGTTTGTGGGAAAAATACAATATTGAAGATGTGGCAACACCTCAAGCGTGGAAAAAGGATGCAAATTTAGTAGCTGATTTTTACAACCAACGTAGAAAGCAAATCCTTGAATCAGTTCCAAATCAAGCACATATTCAACTTGTGAAGTGGGAAGAAAACTATGATGTAACGGTGGTCACACAAAATGTAGACGATTTACATGAACGAGCTGGATCTCGTCATGTGCTGCACCTTCACGGCAATATCAGGTTAGCAAAATCCTCTGGGCCTAATCAAGAAAAAAAGTATTATCCCGTTAACGGATGGGAGCTAAAATCAAGTGATGTTTGCGATGATGGATACCGCCTTCGGCCTCATGTGGTTTGGTTTGGAGAAGATGTCCCAGCTTACCAACAAGCAGCGGAAATAATTGCATCAGCTGATATTTTACTCGTCATTGGGACTTCACTGCAGGTATATCCGGCTGCAGGACTAATTCATGAAGCGTCTACTGCATGTAAAAAAATCATTGTTGATCCGCACGTTAATGAATTTAATATTCCAAGTTTTTTTGAAAAACACCAGGGTTCGGCTGCGGAGATTTTGCCTAATTTAAAATTAGTGTAGGGTTACTTTTTTTTAAGTTGCTCTTTGATATATAACTCAATAGCCCCCACCATCGACGGTGCTTTTGGATGCGGTGCATGCACATCTAGACGTAAATTGTGCTTAACAACGGCGTTTGCTGTAGTCGGGCCAAATGCAGCAATTACAGTTTGGTTTTGCTTGAAATCAGGGAAATTTTTAAAGAGCGATTCTATCCCCCCTGGACTGAAAAACACTAACATATCGTAATATACATTCTCTAAATCTGATAAGTCCGCTGCAACAGTTCTGTATAAAATTACTTTGGTAAATGGCAAAAGCTGTTTTTCTAGTGTATCTGGGATGTTGTCTCGTAGAATATCTGTACAAGGAAGAAGAAATTTCTCTTCTTTGTGTTTTTTCATGATATCAGCCAACTCATCAATCGTTTGTTTACCGAAGAAAATCTTTCGTTTGCGATAAGCCACATATTTCTGTAAATAAAGCGCTACAGCTTCCGTAATACAAAAATATTTCATCGTGTCAGGAACTTCAAAACGTGTTTCTTCAGCAATTCTAAAAAAGTGATCTACCGCTACTTTAGAAGTTAATATTATTGCTGTATGATCTTGAAGGTTTACTTTTTGGGAACGAAAATCTTTGGCGTCTACACCTTCTACTTTTATAAATTGTCTGAAATCTATCTTGAGTTTGTACTTGTCCGCCAAATCGTAATAAGGTGATTTTTCACCTTCTGGCTTGGGTTGAGAGACTAAAATGCTTTTTATTGCCAACGCTCAAAGTTTTAATTAAAACTATCTCCGTTATTGAAATTTCAACCATATGATGCGCGAGACAATTAATACCGGAAGAATTTCAACGGTGCAAAGATATAAAATTAAATAATACCAACTTATTTTCTGCCTAAAAGTAATATTTAACCCTTTGAAAATCCGAATGATATAAAACACGCCCAGAAAACAAATTAATACAAGACTTAAGACTTGTGAAAACTCTGGGTTAAGTGACCAAATCAATCCCAGCACCAAGAGAAACACACCGCCAAAATTCAAAAGTGATGAGCTAATAAATGAGAGGTTATCGATAAGTTTAGATTCACCAAAAACGAAAGATACCAAGCGAAAACCTAGTTGATTAATCGCAAAATAGGTGATAGCACCACCCGCAGCGATAGACAAAGCCAATCCAATTTCTAATTGATTTTTGGCTAATAGAAAAAGTGTCAACCCCAAACTAAATATAAAATTGAAGTTGAGCAGCATGCTTGTGCCCAGGCTAATTTTCACTTCTTCACCAAAAGAATTGTCAATTGGCTTTACGCGAATAAAATTTTTAAATAGCATACTGAAAAGATTTGGATAGCTAAGTCTTGCCAATCCAATTAGTAGAAATCCGAAAAGCACAGCAAACAACAAGGAACTTGTCATACCGGTATTTCGTTCTTGCAAGGCAAGATCTAATGAAAGAAATTGTACTGAAAGGTTAAACATTTACACGAAAATAATAAGAATTCGCGTCGTGTCTCATGGACTTTATGCTTATTTTTGCAGGCAAAACTAAAAGTTATGAGAACTGACCAATACGTTCACCCAGATTATTACAATATGGACGATTTACTTTCTGATGAGCACAAATTGGTGCGTGATGCAGCGCGCGCTTGGGTCAAGAAGGAAGTGTCTCCAATTATTGACGAGCATTATGAGAACGCAACTTTCCCAATGCATTTGCTCCAAGGGTTAGGGGAAATAGGTGCTTTCGGACCATATATACCCGAGGCATATGGCGGACCAGGATTGGATCAGATTTCATACGGACTAATCATGCAAGAACTGGAGCGTTGCGATTCAGGTTTGCGTTCCACGGCATCAGTTCAATCCTCTCTGGTTATGTATCCGATTTGGAAATATGGTTCAGAAGAGCAAAAAATTAAATTTTTACCCAAATTGGCAACAGGAGAAATGATGGGTTGTTTTGGTTTGACCGAGCCTGATCACGGATCAAATCCTGGAGGAATGATTACGAACTTCAAAGATGCTGGAGATTATGTGATACTAAATGGTGCTAAAATGTGGATTTCAAATGCGCCATTTGCTCAAATTGCGGTTGTTTGGGCAAAAGATGAAGCTGGTAGAATACATGGATTGATTGTAGAACGAGGAATGGAAGGATTTTCTACGCCTGAAATGCATGGTAAATTATCCCTTAGGGCATCTGCCACTGGCGAATTGATTTTTGTCGATGTCAAAGTGCCTAAAAGCAATATTTTACCGGGAAGGACAGGATTAGGTGCTCCATTAAGTTGTTTAGATTCAGCACGTTTTGGTATTGCTTGGGGGGCATTAGGAGCGGCTATGGATTGTTATGATCAAGCGTTACGTTATTCCAAAGAACGCACACAATTCAATGTGCCAATCGGATCTTTCCAATTGATTCAGAAGAAATTAGCTGAAATGATTACTGAAATCACCAAAGCGCAATTACTCACCTTAAGGTTAGGACAACTTCGAAACGAAGGCAAAGCTACATCAGCACAAATCTCCATGGCGAAAAGAAATAACGTTGAAATTGCGTTGAATATTGCAAGAGAAGCAAGACAAATTCATGGTGGAATGGGTATTACTAGTGAATATTCAATGATGCGACACATGGCAAATTTAGAATCGGTTGTAACTTACGAAGGAACCCACGACATTCACTTATTGATTACCGGGATGGATGTGACGGGAATACCAGCATTTACGAGAGAAATGCCCAACTTATAACTAGAGGTCGCCTTCTATAAACTGGTCACCTCTAAGAATTCGAACTCTTTTTCGTGCTTCTGCACCAAACAAACTTGATTTATAATCCAATAACAAGCGCTTGTAGTAATCAAGTGCTTGTTCTTTTTCACCTAAGATGGTTTCTTTTATATCGGCAATACGAAACAATGCGTCATCCGCAAGAATATCTTTTGGGTGAAATTTTAGTACATCTTCATAATATTCTATTGCATCCTGCCATTTTCCCTGCATCTCCATGGCCTTGCCTTTTCGCATCAGCATTTCATCTGCCAATGAATGAAAAGGGTAGTTGATACGGACACTATCCATTAATTGAAAAGCCTCCGTATACTTATGTTGTTCAATCAACAATTCAGAATGTGCAAACCATAGCATGGCTTGGTAGTTACTGTCCAAACCAAAATTATCAGTTATGGCTACAGATAACTGAATAGCATCATTGGCAATAAGTTTCGATGTTGATTCCTTCAATACGTCTAATTGTGCTTGCGCGTAATTGAACTCACCGTCATAATAAAAGATGCGGGCGTTTTTATACTTGGCCTCATTTCCAATAGCTTCAAATTTAAAATCTTTATCTACCTGCATGTAAAGTAAAGAGGCCTCCCATATATCATCGCTTAAGACGTAAATATCTGCTAGCTGCATTTTTAGTTGTGCTTTTTGAACATCGGTCATTCCTGAAATCGTGAGTGCTTCTTTCAAAAGAGAAATGGCGCTACTTGTATTATTAGCATAATAAGCCAAAATGTGTGCGAACTCCAATAAGATTGAGTGAGTTTTTGCTTGTTTTCCGAATCGATTAATGGCTTGTTCGTATTCAGCTAGTGTTGTAGCAATTTCTGATTCTTTGTAGTTTCTATTGGTGGTAATTTCTAAATAACGGGCATTCAAAAGTCCACGTTGCGCTTCAATGATATATTCGGAGTTTGGCAAATTTAACAAGTAATTAAAGCACTTCCTTGCAGACTCGAAGGCTTTATTTTCCATACAAACGATGGCTAAATCATAAACTCTGTAACCATCTCCATTCAGCCTTTTCTCCATGGCGACCGTTTGACTATAGGCAGCATTGAAATTTTTCGACTGGATAAAAAACCAAGTAACGAGCTCCGAAATAATTACAGGCGCATTGTTTTTTTGGGCCGCAGAAATTAGTAATTCTTTTGTAAGAATATAGTCTGTGCCCTCCTGATTCTCAAGGTTTAATTTCCCAGATAAAAATTGCTGCACATTATCAATCATTTCAGGTTGTTGTCCCAGGAAATCAATCATTACAGCAATCATTTCCTTTTTTTCACCTTTTAGGAAATACAATTCGGCAAATTGAAATTCATACCCATTGGAAGTTATTTTTTTACCTTTTTTTAGGCATTCTAACGCAAGATCAATCTTTTTCTTTCCAATAAACGATCGGTACAAGTCAATAATTTTTGTTGGAGAAGGTGGTAAATTCTTAATAAGGTCTTCGTACAATACTGTTGCTTTCTCAGGCTCGTTAATGTCTTCGTAAAATTGACCAAATGAAACTTTTAAATCTAAATCCTGTCTATTTGAATTCAGTTGTCGCTTGTAAAGTTTCTCTGCAGTTTTAAAGTCTTTAGTTTGAAATAGACAATCTACATAACGAAGAAAAACTTGTTTAGAAGGATCTTTTGCATACAATTTTTCATAATAAGTGATTGCTTTAGAAAAATCGCCATTGGCATAATAATATTGTGCAAGTTGCAAATCACTTTGAGCAACAGGCTGTGCGTTTATTGTGCTGTAACAAGCAAATAAAATAAATAAAATACAAAGCCTCATATTTTTGGGTCTTAGTTGCCTATTAAAGTCAATGAGAAAGTATTTAATTCGCTGTGAAGGTCGAAAAAAGTTTTCATTGTCTTGTTTTTTTGATTCACATAGTCTGCAATAAGTGTGCTAATCTTTTTTACTTTTTCTTTCTCGAAGTCTATGTAATTGCTATATTTATCTCTTTCACCACTCCCATTTTCGATATCCTTTCGCAAATTTTTAAGGGTTTCACGTTGTTCAATGATTGATTTCTTGCCCTTCTGAAAAGCCGACCCTATTGGGCCTAATGATCGCCTCATCACCTTGTAGGCATTCAATTTTTTAGCTAAGCTCATATCGATAGTGTCCATAACTAAGTAGTTCTTAATACGCAATTCAACTGTATTTGTGGCAACTTGAAGTGCAGGTAAGGTGTCAATTTCGTTCGATAAAAGTTTACTTTCCATAGCATTCAATTCCTCTTGCATTTCATCAATTTCTTGGAAATAGTCATCTTTTTCAGAGTCTAAAAATGAACATGCAGTGAGCAGAGCTGTGAGAAAAAAAGCGATTATTTTCATACCAATAGTGCGGGATAAAAGTAATTGATGAAAAAAGACAAGACCCCTGCAAAAAACCAACCGAGAAATAGTTGAAACAAGGTGTGCTTTTGAAGAATTTTTCGGGCGCTCATAATTACACCAGATAGCAGTACGCTAAGTAGCACAGGCCCCACGGGCATTAATACATGACTTGCATGAAATGCAATAAGATAACCGACCAATATTCCTGCACCGCCTGCATGCAAGGATATTTTTGTCCAACGATTTGATAGAACAAATACCAACGCAACCAATGCCCCTGTTAGTGGTAGCGAGTTTACATAACTTGGTAGCAGATGTTGAGGGTCTTTGTACCAAAATAGCGTATACATTACCATGCAATAGGCAAACATAATCAACAAAGGAGCATTTCTTTCAGGTTGGTTATCCATTTCTATGGAGGATATAAGTTTTCTTCTGTAAAGAGAATAATACGAAATAGATGGAGCAAGCACAGTAAAAATGATAAAAATGCCCAATATCACATGTTTGGTTTGTGGGGGCAATAAGTATAAAGATTTTGTATCCACGGTAAGTTCCTCAACAGGTAAATACAAGGTTAACCATAGACCATATAATGGGGTAAGAAAGGGAAGAAATATCCAAGAAATTAGTTTGGCTGTCAGTTGCATACACTAAAGCGCTTTTCTCATTCTTGCAACAGGAAGGTTTAATTGTTCTCTGTATTTTGCCACAGTTCTCCTGGCAATATTATACCCTTTTTCGTTCAGTAAATCCATTAGTTTTTCATCTGTAAGTGGATTTTTTTTGTCTTCATTTTCAATAGCTTCTGAAAGAATTTTTTTGACTTCTCGTGTACTAACCTCTTCACCAGATTCTGTGGATAAAGACTCAGAAAAAAAGTACTTTAATGGATAAATACCGAAATTAGTTTGAACGTATTTGCTGTTTGCAACTCGAGAAACTGTTGAAATATCCAACCCAACAATGTCTGCTATATCTTTCAAAATCATTGGACGAAGTTTTGTTTCATCTCCAGACAAAAAATAGGGCTTTTGATAATTCATTATGGCATTCATGGTGAACAATAAGGTTTGCTGACGTTGCTTAATTGCATCAATAAACCACTTGGCGCTATCTAATTTCTGTCTAACGAATGTCAATGCATCTTTATCTGCTTTTGATGTTTTTGCTCCTTCAGCGTATTTTCTTAGCATGGATTCATAATCTTTGCTAACCTTTAATTCTGGAGCATTTCGACCATTTAAAGATAATTCCAAGCGTCCATCCGATTCGAATAACATGAAGTCTGGGATAATTTGCTGAAAATTTTTCGCGGACTCTCTACTCGATCCGCCGGGTTTCGGATTCAATTTTAAAATTTCATCCAAGGCTTCCTTTAGGTCATTTTCTTCAATTTCGAGTTTTTTGGCAATACGCTCGTAGTGCTTTTTTGTAAATTCTTCAAAATAGTCCTCGAGAATTTTCATAGCGGTAAAACGCGCAATATCTCCGTCTTGCTTTCTTCGGATTTGTAAGAGCAAACATTCTTGTAAGCTACGTGCCCCGACACCAGCAGGATCTAATTCTTGAACCAAAGATAAAATTTCGAGTACTTCTACTTCCGAAACGGTCAGGTTCATTGAAAAGGCCAAGTCGTCAACAATGGCCTCTAGGTCACGATTCAAGTAACCCGACTCATCTAAATTACCGATGATAATATCAGCAATAATAAACTCTTTATCTTCTAGATCAAGCAAATGTAATTGTTCGGTGAGTTTTTCCTGAAAAGATTGCTCACCAGATAAAGGGATTACCCTTTCCTCATCATCTTTAGAGTGATTATTGGCCTGTGTTTTGTAGTCAGCGACATCATCATCCAAGTAATCAGAGAGGTCAAATTCTTCTTGCTCGTCGTCATCATATTCATCTTGGTTGTCGAATTCATCTTCTTGTTCTTCACCACCTTCCTCAAGTGCAGGATTTTCTTCAATTTCTTGCTTAATGCGTTGGTCAAGTTCCATGGTTGGCACTTGCAACAATTTCATCAATTGAATTTGCTGTGGAGAAAGGCGTTGTTCTAATTTTTGCGCTAACTGCTGTCTTAATGCCATGTTAAAGAATTAATCAAATATAAGAAATAGCAAATGATTATGGTAAAATATCTTGTTTAATTACTTGATAAATTTCCCAAGTAATACGGTCATAAACATAAATTAATACATGCATATTTTCAGCATTAAAGTTTCCATCTAACTGATTAGGTACGACAAATGAGTAATTCACATAATATTTACCATTGATAAGATCATCTGAAGTAAGTGTTCTACCAAAAGCTTGATTGTTAAGGTTTCCACGGTGTATGTCTCTATGAATGTAGGAGGAATTATGAGAGTTATCACTCATTTTTTGATCGCCAATAAGCGAGTCTTCTAGGAGATAGGCAACAACTCCCAAATCATTTATGAGCGATTGATCTAATTTTTCAATCTCCACATGAAGAAATGCACCTTTTGTTGAAGGGTAATAATTTAAGGCCGATTGAATATTTACTTTTAAGTTATTTTGAGTAAGCTGCTCATTCATCATTGATGACCATTGAGCGGGACTCTGAAAGATATATCCATTGTTGAATCGATTGACTGTACCTCTTGGATTACCAATAAAACCACCGTCATTTGTACCAAAATAATTTCCAATTTCGAGGCCTTGTGCATTCGTAAAATCAGTAGGGTAATTCGGCGGAGAAACCACTTGAAAATCGCCCATTCCCGTGGGGCCAGAATGAATCGAAGCGGTAAAAACACGCGATGGATTTGATTCATGCAAAGCATGAGCTAAATCAGCGGCAGCAGGACAAAAAACACATTGATGTCCCGTAAAGTCCTCAATTAATACATTTCGAAATACATTTTGATTTTGCGTAAAAACCGGCCATTCGTTAGCAACGTAGTCACTCCAATTTCCTGGGTATAGAGTTGTGTCTAGATCTGTTTGTATACTCGGCGGATAGGGATTTTCTACACGGTCACAAGAAACAGTTAAAAAAAATGTAGTGCCGATAAATAAAATAAGAAAATACTTCATTTTATTAAAAACTTTGTGTGAAACTTAAGGTCAACCCGTTGGATGCTGGAACAAATCTACAAACTCCTCCTACACAGAATAATCCTGCTCGTTGCCGACCGTAATATATCATAAATCGCGTGGCATCTTTGACATAACCGAAAGTTACAATAGGATAATGAACCCGAAGTTCTTCTCTTGGATTTCCATAGTTATACTGATCCATAAATCCAAAAGACCAATGTGGTGAAACTGTATATTCAACGAGTATTGTTGCCCAATCACCTTTATCGTTCGGTTGACCATTTTTGGGCTCAACTATCAACCCTTGTAATTCCGCACGAATAGCATGTTTCTTGTTTAATTTATAGGACCCTTCGATAACACCAATATGAGCTCTGATTATTCCTGATGCATCGTTAGAGATTTTTGCAACGTCATTATTTATATTGATGTTAAAATAACTGAATATCAAACTAAGCTTTTTGTTTATTTTCTTGGTAAGATTCACGTTAATATCTCGCCAAAAAAGACTGTCACTCATAACAAATGGTTTACTTTCATAGACCACTCTAGAAGAATCAAGTAAATTGATGTTGTCCAAAAATTGTTTTGGCCTGTATGTTGTCGAAAAATTTGCATTTAGTGAAGTGCCGTATTTGCCACCGATAAAACTACCTTTTTTAAAGGTATATAGTACTTCTGCTTGGTAGGCAACTTCGCCTAATGGTTGAGTGGCATATGGATATAGTGTAGCGACAAGATTGTACGTGTGCGTTTTATTCAAAGCTGGCAAGTAATTAATGAAAACGTCTTGCAAGTCCTTTGTTCGATCTGATCGAAAGCTAATATTATCAACAGATTTCCCGGAGATTAAAATACCTAATCCTTTTTGATTGTATCCTAAATTAAAAATTGCAGCATGTCCAAAATTGTAAATCTTTCCGTTATCGTTTGAAGGGTCTTGTTCTTTTTGAACGTATTCAGCATCAAAATTAAAATTTTTGTACCCTAATTTTATTCTTCCTCCGTAAGCCCCAACATTCTCGGGTAAAATTAAGTCAGCGTCATTATCCGCTTGGTATTTACTAACGAAAGAAGCGCCAATTACAGTGCTTAAGGGGAAATTTTCGAGTTTCGAAAAGGTTTCGTTAAGATTCAGTTCTGCATCTATTCCTCTTACAATCCCATCCCCATGGATTATTTTTCCTTGTTGAAAAGATAATCGTTGATAACCGTATACACCTTTGAGTACGATACCTTTTTTCGGGCGAACAATTAAACGTGCTCCGTCCATTAAATTATCATAACCAAGCGCACGATCTTCATAGGCGCGAAAAGAAAGACCCGAACCAAACTGTTCGTAAAATGAGCCAAGTGTTACATCCACAAATTCATCGCTGTAACCTACGTAACGCATACCTAATCCTGTTCCGTCAAAACGATTTGGATACCCTTGAATTCTCGGCAGATATGATTCAAGTCGCATACCAGCTTTAAATTTACCCTGTGTGTAGAACACATTCATGTATGAGTTAATTAGTCCTTTCTGAGCCGGTTGATTTGCCCCAATAAGTGTGTCTTCGTTTAAGTATTGAAAAGTACTTTCAATATTTCCAGTCAATTCACCTTGAGAAAGTGCCGAAACGGAAACAGAGAATCCTAATAGGAAACTGAAAATTTTCATGTTATTTACCGCTCAACTTTTTAATTTCCTGGTATAACTTTTCTTCATCACCAGGAGCATAATTGTTGTGTGTGTAAACAATATTACCGTCTTTATCCAATAAAAAGGTATGAGGGACATTATTAACTCCCATAGCACGTTTAAAATCACCATTAGGATCAAGTAAAACTAGGAAATCCCACGCTTTACCATTGACATATGTAGGAACTTGACTTTTTGTTTTTTCGTCATCAATCGAAACAGCTACAAGATTCACACCTGTTTCAGCTTGCCAATCTTCGTATATTTCGTGAATCGTATTTAGTTCTTTTTTACATGGTGAACACCAAGTAGCCCAAAAACTGATAACCACAGGGCCATCAAAACCTAATTCAGCAGTATTGTATGTTTTTCCCTTAAGGTCCTTCAACTTAACTGAGGAAACTTTTTGACTAAAAGAATTAAGTGAAATAAGACAAAAGATAATGGAGGAAATAAGTGTTTTCATAAGTTTTAGTTTTTTTGAATCGCAAGTTTCCAATAACCTTGCCGAAATCAAAGGTATAAAATTTTAAAGAGTTAAAAAAATGGTGCGATATTTGAAAATCCTCAGACAATTCACTATATTTGAAAATTAAACAACAGTGAAATGAAACATTTATACATACTTTCGGCAATCGTTTCTTTTTCTTTTTCTGTGTTTGCTCAGAACGGAATAGAAATAAAAGTAGATGGACAAGGCGCGGATATTTCGGGAGGAACACATACAGTGATTGCTCCTTCAAATGATGTATTTGATGTGTTATTTGACGTCTACAATTATACCGGAAATTCAAAGCAATGGGTCATAACACGAAAAAAATTGAATGTGCCAACGGGTTGGGCGGATGGTTTGTGTTGGGGGCATGCTACGGATCCTTTCGGAGGAACTTGTTACTCTTCAACCCAAATGAATTATGACACATGGACTTCACCAGCTTCGCAAGCTGTTTTGTTCACGATTAACGACGGAGAGTATGGAAAGTTAAAACCGCAAATCAATCCTGAAGATTTCACGAGTGGTAGCGCACATTATAGATATTACATCGCACAAGCAGGGACATCTGTTTATTCAGACTCGGTTGATTTAATCGTTGATTTTACAGCTTCGATTAAACCAGTCAAGCAAGAACCTTCCGTATCAATAACGCCAAATCCCGCGAGTGATTATATTTCAATAACACTTGCAAACGCTGAAACAGCTTCTTTTAGAATTTTTGATTCCTTTGGGTCATTGGTTTTGAAAGATCAAGTTTCAGGATCTAAGAAAATTAATGTCAGTGACTTTAAACCAGGTATTTATTTTGTTACTATAGACATCGCGGGTTCCCGATCATTTTCGAAAAAGTTAATTATTAAATAAGTAATTGGCTTGTCGGACAACTCATGCTTTTTACTACTTTCGTGAAGCATGTCAAAAAAAAACAAAAAGCCAAGTAAACAAGTTGCTAACTCGTCTTTCAAGCGAAATACTGTAGTCTCCCTTGTTGTAAAATCCTTTGAAAAAAATCCTGAAGCTGAACTCACACACAAGCAAGTTTGTTATTTAATTGACGCTAAGGATCCTGCTTCACGTCAAGTAGTTTTCGAAGTGCTACAAAATTTGTGTGCGAATAAGATAATCACTAGATCCAATCACTTTACTTTTAAATTATCCGATGAAAAATCTGCTTTGCAAGGGGTGATTTCTCTTACGCAAAGAGGTGCTGGTTTCGTGATGATTGAAGGGAGAGGAAAAGATATTTTTATTGCACCTCAAAATATTGGGCAAGCGTTAAATGGAGATATTGTTAAAGTTAGAATTTTTAAAGAAGGTCAGCAACGTGATGAAGGAACAATTGTATCGATTGTTGAGCGTGAACGCACGCAGTTCGTCGGAACGATAAAAATGTTAGATCGTTATGCGTTATTAGTTCCCGATAATCACCGTTCCGGGGTTCAAATATATATATCGAAAGAACAGCTGAATGGCGCAAGAAATGGGGAGAAGGCGTTGGTTAAAATCACCGTTTGGCCAAAATCATCTGAAATGCCTTATGGAGAGGTAATTGCAGTTCTAGGAATGCCAGGGTCAAATGATGCAGAAATGTTGTCAATCTTGTACAGCCAAGGGATAAATCCTGTTTTTCCGAATGAGGTAATGTCCGAGGCGGAGATTATTCCGATAGATTTGGATCCGGATGAAATAGCGAAAAGGAAAGATATCCGTTCAATTCTAACCTTTACAATTGATCCTGTTGACGCGAAAGATTTTGACGATGCGATCTCCTATCAGGAATTAGAAAATGGCAATTTAGAAGTGGGGGTTCATATTGCAGATGTAAGTCATTATGTTCGTCCTAGTTCAGCTATGGACAAAGAAGCATTGCTGAGATCTAATTCTGTTTACTTGGTAGATAGGGTTATTCCTATGTTGCCTGAACAGTTATCTAATGTAGCTTGTTCGCTGCGGCCAAATGAGGATAAATATGCCTTTTCGGTCATATTTCAACTAGCACCTGACGGCACTTTATTGAGTGAATGGTTTGGCAAAACAGTAATACATTCCGATCGCAGATATTCTTACGAAGAAGTGCAAGATATTTTGGAGGGAAACCCGGGAGATAATTCGGAAATACTAAGAAAAATTAATCAAATAGCAAAAAGGTATCGTGCTAAGCGTTTGAAAAAAGGTGCGCTAAGTATTGAGTCCGAAGAAATGAGATTCAAACTTGATGAAAAAGGTTTCCCTACACAGGTTGTGATTAAAACTTCCAAAGACGCACACAAACTAATCGAAGAATTCATGTTGTTAGCAAATAGAACCATAGCAACCTTTTTGTCTAAACCGCAAAAAGACAGAGATAAAATACCGATGGTATATCGAGTCCATGACCAACCTGACCCCGAAAAGATGGCAATGTTTGCTGTATTTATTGACAAATTTGGGCATAAAATCGATATGTCAGACCCGAGGAATATAGCAAAGAATTTGAATAGTTTGTTTGAATCTATTAAGGAAGAGAATGAGTTTTCACTTGTTCAAACCATGGCCATTCGAAGTATGGCAAAAGCTACCTATGAGACAGAAAACATCGGTCATTACGGTTTAGCTTTCGAATATTATACTCATTTTACTTCACCAATTCGACGTTATGCTGATCTTGTTGTGCATCGCATTCTTCAAACAGAGTTAACGGATAAAAAACACAGATACGGAAGTGAATTGTCGGATGTTTGCAAACGCATTTCAAAAAATGAACGAAAAGCCGCAGATGCAGAAAGAGAATCAACAAAGTATTTTCAAACCTTATTTTTACATGAGCATATTGGAGAAGAATTTGAAGGTACCATTTCGGGAATTGCAGAACACGGTATGTTTGTTCGAATGAATGACAATCACTGCGAGGGGATGGTGCCAATGACTCAAATACCAGGAGACCGATATTACTTTGATGCAGAAAAATACAGGATTATCGGAGCTAAAAATAAGAAGGAGTTTAATTTTGGCGATAAAGTAAAGGTGAGAATTTTCGAAGTTAACCCGAGGAAAAGGCAAGTTGATCTTGAATTAGTCGTTTAAAAAAAAGCGCCTCACCGTGTGAAGCGCTTTTTGTCTTAAAACTAAACTAAACCAACTCTATAGTTTCTTATTGTACGATGAATTTGATTGTTTGTGTGTGGTCTGCTGTTACCACTTGTGCTACGTAAACACCTGCTGTTAAGCCATCGAATGTTACGCTTGTTGTGTTTTCTACTGCGATGCTGTTTACCACTTGTCCTGCTGCGTTTACTACGTTGATTTGCTCAACGGCTGCATTTGTCCATGTAATCGTTCCGTTCCCGTTATTTGGGTTTG
>JBIJBD010000027.1:0-18724 GCA_044345395.1 Crocinitomicaceae bacterium
CTATGAATTAAATATCGAAATGATTTTTTCTCCGAGATGCTTTCAACCCGTGCATTTAAGGTTTTTGTCACTATTTCTTTTGAATCTCCTATGAACCAATTAGGTACTAAACCCCATTGCGATTCCCTAATAAAAGGTTCTTTCGTGATGATTCTAAAAGTAGGTAGATTAAAACCATTCGCAAAATAAATGGGGATATCGCTAATTTCAGAAAACTTTTTTGTGTAACGCGCAGCTAATTGTTCATTGGTAGAGGTAGATGAGTTGCTATAACACATATTAAATTAAAGAATAAAAAACGCCGCATATGCGGCGTTTTTTCAGTTATCTCTTAAGTTCTATTCGTTTTGTAAATGGATAATTACCTTCGAATCGCAATGAATAAACACCGCTTGGATATGCTGTAAGATCTAAAGTTATACTTTCAGATGTTGGTGCAAATACTTTAATTAATTTTCCGGTGTTATCAAATAAGTTAATTACTATAACATTCGATAAATTGATTTGGTTAATTGTAATTAAACCACTTGATGGATTTGGGTATATGACTACGTCTTGTATATTGTTTTCCTCAATTCCAGCACACGCGTCAACAGTGATTGTCGAGGTAGAAGATCCTGTACATCCATTTTGAGTTACCGAATAAGTAATTGTATGAGTTCCTGTTCCAGCGATTGCAGGATTAAAGTTTGTTCCACTCACCCCAGGACCTGAAAGCGTTCCACCAGAAGGACTACCGGCAGGTAAGGAAAATGCAGGATCGTAGACGCAAGGTGGGGTAAGTGTTGACAAATCAAAAGTTACTGTTGGAACAGGATTAACATTAATCGTAAATGTAACTGGGGTTCCTGTACAAGAAGCAAGGGATGGTGTAACTGTAACTGAGGTAGTTCCTGTGGCGGAAGGAGTAAATGCAGCTATATTTCCAGTTCCAGAGGCTCCTAAACCGATCGTTGTATTCGTGTTTGTCCAAGCGTAAGTTGAATTAGGACTGTTCCCTGTAAAATTAATCGCATTCGAAGAACTTCCTAAACATACTGTTTGAGTACCCGGATTTGTAACTGTTGGATTCGTATTTACCGTAGCCAAAACTGCAGTTCTTGCAGATGTACAACCGTTGGATGTTACCTCTGCATAATATGTCGTATTTGTTGAAATAGAAGGCGTTGTAAAAGTTGTTCCTGTTCCGAGAGCCGTTCCTCCTGTTGATGAAGAGAACCAAGAAATTGTTCCTGTTGAAGCAGTTGCAGCTAAAGAAACTGTTCCTGTGCCACATCTACTAGCAGGCGTTGTACCTGTAATAGATGGCGTTTGGTTAATAGTTATATAATTGGTTTGATTTGATGTATTGCTACCCATGGAATTGGTTGCAGTCAATGAAACGTTATATGTTCCAGGTGTTGAATATGTCACCGTTGGGTTTTGAGCTGTACTGGTTGCTGGAGTTCCTCCTGCAAAGGTCCAGGAATAAGATGATGGACTTCCTGTTGACGTACTTGTATATTGTACAGTTTGGCCAGTACATGCCGTTCCAGTAGGTGTTGAGGTAAAACTTGCTGTAGGTGCTGTAGGCACAGCAGTACCGGTTATATTGATATTATCAACATATAGATTGTTACCATATCCAGCTAAATTTCTAAAGGCTAATTGAACACTTGGGTTGTTAATGTATGTTGTCAAGTTGATGGTTTCTGTTCGCCATTGTGAAGCAGTAGGAACAAAAGCTGCGGTTGTAGCAGCTGCAGTCGGTAAATTTCCCGTCGCTACTGTTGAACCTGTTTTATTGTAGAGAGAAGTCCAAGTTGTTCCACAATCGACTGAAATAAGTACTTCAAGACCATCTACGTACGTTGCATTATAAGCTGCATATGCCACGTCAAAGGTCATTTGTGCTGCAGACAAACCAGTAAAATTCAATTTAGGAGTTCTCATCTCATCTTGATTGCCAGTATCATCTTTATAGAAATTTAAAAACACCATGGAATTACCTGCGGTTGGAGCGAAACCAACTGTTGCACTTCTTCTCCAAGTAGTATCAGTTCCATCAGGATTTATACTTGTCCAACCGGTTGGTGGAAAAGTCGTTGAAGCGAATCCCTCTGTTAACGGCAAAGGACTTCCATTTGCTGCAATTACAGTAATATATCCCGTTTGAGAAGAGGTATTTTGTCCATTTGCATTTGAAACTGTTAAAGATACATCATAGGTTCCTGCTGTATTGTAGGTCACAGAAGGGTTTTGAGCAGTACTGGTTGCTGGGGTGCCACCTTGAAAAGTCCAATTAAATGAAGTTGGTTGTCCCGTGGATGTATTTGTGAATTGAACAGCTTGTCCAACACAAATCGTTTGGTTGTTCGCTGTAAATGAGGCAACTGGTGCCGTCGGTACCGATGAATACAAATCGGAATCCCATGTACCTCTGCCGAAAGTGGCCGCTCTTAATCTTCCTGTTGCATAATAAATTTCTAAATCTGTTACCTCACAATTAGGAAGTCCTTGACTAAAGTCAATCCATCCATTTGTGCCATTATCTCTATAGTATACTCCGATATCCGTTCCAATATAGATACCATCACCACCCGCAGCACCGTTATGATAAACTATGCAATTAACCGGCACATTTGGTAATCCCGTTGATAAATTGGTCCATGAAGTTCCGCCGTTCGTTGATTTGTAAACTTTTGCGGTAGCGCTATATCCTGAGTAAACTACAAATACGACATTTGGATCTGTATTAGAAACAGCAACCCAAGAAGGAGATGCCGCTGTTGTTGGGTTGGCACAAGACGTGAAAGAAGTACCTCCATTGGTTGATTTAGAAACCCCACCTGAACCTGTTTTTAAACAATAAATAACTTGGTTATTACTAGGCGCAATTGCTAGTTCAATGATTGAACCTGTTCCCTGTGGGGTTCCCATGGTTGTCCAAGCTACTGAAGTCGCCCAAATATTAGACGATTTATAAAGAGCAGCGCGACCAGCAGAATATGCGATATTAGCATCCACTGGATCTTGTTTGATTGGACTCACCCATTCACCTTGACCTGCTGGATCTGCAATATCAGCGAAAGTTGCACCTCCTGTAAGGGTTCTTGAATAATCACCGTAATAAATTGAAGATATCTGTCTGTTATTGTTAGTTCTATCAATAAAGCAATCCATTCCATCTCCACCACCAACTTCAGTCCAAGCAGTTAAGTTAGTTGTTCTATTGGTTCCATTGTCTTGATGTCCAGCTAAAATCATACTTGCAGAGGAAGCAGATAAACTAAATCGATATTGCTGCGCAATTGCTAAATTAGAACTCAAGTCAGTCCAAGATGAACCACTGTTTGTTGTTTTAAAAAAGCCACCATCGTTAGCTGATAAAATAGTGGTGCCAGAACCAGGTAAATATTGAATGTCGTGAACATCTGCATGTACATAGGGCTTGCTAAAACCTCCATACCAATGTGAAATCATTGTCCATGTAGAACCTCCATTTGTTGATCTCCAATGGTTGATTCCTCCTACAATTACTTCTTCGGCGTTTGTAGGAGATGCAGCAATGGCGAGATCATACCAACCTTGACCGCCTGCATCTGCACCATTGTCAAAACCAAGAATATTTGGTGTCGTTGACTGGGATGTGAAACTAGTTCCACTATTCGTAGAACGCATAAGCCCTTTATAACCACTGTCCGTATTATTAGCAGCTAGCAAATAAACATAGGCATTGTTTCCTGCTGTTACTGCCATTGACAAGCGTGTTATGCCCGTGAGTGGTAATGTTACTGCCGTCCAAGAAGCACCACCATCTGTAGATCGTTTGAATGTAGTACCACAAGCATAAACTGTATTAGGATCTCCTGGTTTAAATTCACCATCACTACATGCAAAACTTCCTGTGGCAGTTGTAAATGTAGTTCCTCCGTTCGTTGATCTAAAAATACCCGCGCTCGAAAAAACAATTACGACCTGTGGGTTGCTTGGGTTTACAAGTACTCTACCAATTGTTCTACCTTGCGTAGTTTGCCAGGTTAGACCGGTCGTATTCCAGGTATTTCCACCATCTGTAGATTTTAACAAACCTATGCTGTAAGTATCTGTTCCATCGCTATCTCCCGTAGCAAGGTACATTGTTTGTGTGTTTGTCGGATCAATTGCTACATCTGAAACACCAATTACAGTTAGCTGGTCAGTATTGGTAGTCCATGATGTTCCTCCATTGGTGGTTTTCCACAGCCCGCCATCTGGAGCTCCAACCCAAATTGTATTGCTGTTTGTTGGATCAAAACGAATAAAATTCAAGCGACCAGCTCCTCCACCTGTTGGTTTTCCGATTGGTCCAATAATTTGCCAGTTACCATTGGTTGATTTGGGGATTCCGGCTGCGGCTAAATCAGCTTCCCATTGTTTGTAGTTTTTATAGGTTTGAGAAGGAAGGGTTATATTACCGGTTGGATAGACTCTAGGTGCCATGTAATTCTCCCAACGCTTAAATGCTTTGTATCCTTTACCCTTCTGAATCGTTTTTCCCGCCCAATAGTTTTGAAATTCAGCTTGAATATCATAAAAATTAGCATTCGGATTTTTCATCATTTCTGCCCATTGCTGCGATAACGATGAGAAAGGTAAGGACAGCATGGAGAGTGATATCCACAAAATGGCGTAAAATCTTTTCATAGTTTGATGTTTTAGATCACCAAATTATTGAATTTTATCGGAAGAAAGAAGAAAGTTGAAAAGAAATTACAATTGTTTATTTCTTTTAGAATATGTTAATCGGAGAATAGCGATTCTACGAATTCTTTACGATCAAATAGTTGTAAATCTTCCATTTTTTCTCCAACACCAATATATTTGACTGGAATTTTCATTTGATCTGAAATACCAATTACGACTCCTCCTTTTGCCGTTCCATCAAGTTTTGTGATTGCTAATGCATTGATAGCGGTAGATTGTTCGAACTGTTTCGCTTGTTCAAATGCATTCTGACCTGTTGAACCGTCTAAAACTAAAAGTATTTCATGAGGGGAATTAGGCACTACCTTTTCCATTACTCTTTTAATTTTTGACAGCTCGGCCATTAAATTTGTTTTGTTGTGAAGCCTGCCTGCTGTATCTATGATTACTACATCTGCTTGTTGAGATTTTGCGGATTGCAAGGTATCAAAAGCTACACTAGCGGGATCTGCTCCCATACCTTGTTGAACAATTGGAACATCGACGCGTTTCGACCAAATAATGAGTTGATCAACTGCTGCTGCTCTAAAGGTATCTGCAGCACCTAAAACTACTTTTTTACCTGCTTTTTTAAATTGATAGGCTAGTTTTCCGATGGTTGTGGTCTTACCAACACCATTTACACCAACAACCATGATTACATATGGATTGTTTTCTGGCTTGTCGATGGCCAAATGTCCGTCCAGATTAGAGTTGTTTTCTTCCAGTAGCGTAATAATTTCTTCGCGAAGAATACCATTAAGTTCTGATGTGTTTAACACTTTGTCACGGGCTACTCTTTCTTGAATTCGCGAAACAATCTTCAAGGTTGTTTCAACGCCGACATCAGAAGTAATCAAGATTTCTTCAAGATTGTCTAATACTTCGTCATCTACAGTTGATTTCCCAACAATTGCACGCGCTATCTTTGAAAAAAACGATTGTTTTGTTTTTTCTAGACCGGGCGTTAAGTTTTCTTTTTTGGATTTTCAAAAAAAATCAAATAGTCCCATAGGTAAAGTGAAAAAAAAAGCTTCCGCAAGGAAGCTTTACAATATGATACTAATCATTAATTTTTAGCAAACCAATCTTTTACTTTGTCGTTGTGAACGATTTCTTCCTTAAATGTATATGCACCCGATTTAGGGGATTTCACCATTTTAATTACTTTCGTATGCTCTTTACCACCACCTTTTTGTAATGACGCAACTACCTTTTTTGCCATTTTTACTTTTTATTTAATTTCTTTATGAACTGTATATTTTTTCAAAATAGGATTGTACTTTTTTATTTCCATACGATCCGGAGTGTTTTTTCTATTTTTAGTAGTAATGTAACGCGAAGTACCAGCAACGCCAGTAGTCTTGTGTTCTGTACATTCTAAAATTACTTGAATTCGATTGCCTTTACTTTTCTTTGCCATTTTTCTATTATTTTACTGTTTTCTCAACAGGTTACTTTAAAAAACCCTTCTCTCTCGCTTCTTTCAAACACGCTGAAATTCCTTTTTTGTTGATGGTGCGTAATGCAGCAGTTGAAATTTTTAGTGTTATATAGCTGTTTTCCTCAGGAATAAAAAATTTCTTGGTAACCAAATTTGGACTGAATCTTCTTTTGGTTTTCACATTTGAGTGTGACACGTGATGACCCACCATCACTGACTTTCCTGTTAATTGACAAATTCTTGACATAATGACTTTAGATACGTTAAAATGTAAAAAGCGGTTGCAAAGATATAATTTTATTTCATTCTGACAAAGGAAATTTATATAATTTTAATAGATTGTTATTGGTGAATGTAATCATTTCTGATTGAACAATTTATTCGTTGTTTCTTGGATGAAAACTCATAATTGCATCACGCAGATATCGCTGATCGAGGTGTGTGTATATTTCCGTTGTGGTAATAGATTCGTGACCTAACATTTCTTGAATCGCTCGTAGATTGGCTCCACCTTCGATGAGATGGGTTGCAAAACTATGTCGAAACGTATGGGGAGATATAATCTTTTTAAGTCCAATTTTTTCTGAAAGTTGTTTTATGATGGTAAAAATCATTACCCTAGTTAACATACTTCCCCTTCTATTGAGAAAAACGACCTGCTCGTTACCTTTTTGAATAGACAAATGTTTGCGAATGTGGTTGACATATAGCGATATTTCTTTTTCTACTTGTGGACTTACAGGAACGAGCCGTTCTTTATTTCCTTTGCCGATAACGCGAATAAATCCTTCATCGAAGTACAAGTCTGAAAATCTTAAATTGACTAATTCACTAACTCGTAAGCCACAACTATATAATGTTTCTATGATTGCACGATTCCTATGTCCTTCTTCTTTACTCAAATCAATTGCGGAGATTAAACTATCAATTTCTTCAAGGGTGAGTACTTCCGGTAATTTTCTTCCAATTTTTGGTTGTTCAAGTAACTCGCTTGGGTCAGAGGAAATGGTATTTTCCATGAGTAAAAATCCATAAAATTGTTTGATGCCCGATATAATTCGCGCTTGACTTCTTGCACTCAAACCAAGATCATATAGATCTCCGATAAATAATTTTAAATCGTGGTAGAAAATTCCTTCAGGATCTTTCTTATGAGATAAAGCAAAATCTCTTAGTTTTTGAACATCAGCAGTATAAGCCAAAATTGAGTTTTCACTCAAGCCTTTCTCGATTTTTAAATACGAGACAAAATCCTTAATATAGCGTTCCCAAATTGACATATATGAAAATTCTGATAGTAAATGGCCCTAATATGAACCTACTTGGTACAAGGGAGACACAAATTTATGGGAATGTTTCATTCGATGAACATTTACGAAGTCTAATATTAGGTTTTCCTTCAGTAACACTTGAATATTTTCAATCCAATATTGAAGGAGAATTAATTAATTGTCTTCAACAAACTAACGCTGATGGAATCGTCTTAAATGCCGCAGGATACACCCATACAAGTGTAGCATTGAGGGATTGTATTTCTGCAATTCAAGCACCAGTTGTTGAAGTTCACATGAGTAATATATCGGCACGTGATACATTTCGTCATGAATCCTTGATTAGTCCTGTTTGTGTTGGTGTTATTTCTGGGTTTGGAGTAAAAAGCTATGCTTTGGCGATAAAAAGTTTTACAGAAAATTGAACGTAAAGAGTAGACAGGTGTATACTGAAAAAAAAACACCTCATGAAAAAATACGTTAGTTCACTTATTCTTATTTTCATTGTATGTAATCTTCATGCACAAACGCTTTCGAAAAGAAAGATCCAGTTGGTTATTCTTTTTGACACCTCCAATAGCATGGATGGACTTATTGATCAAGCCAAATCCAAAATTTGGTCAATTGTAAACGAAGTTTCCAACTTAAAATATAACGGGGAAACACCTACGTTGGAAATGGCCATGTATGATTATGGAAATTCCGGGATTTCATCACAATATTGGATTAGACAACAATTGAATTTTACTCAAGATTTAGATTTGGTTTCCGAGAAATTATTTGGACTTCGCACAAACGGAGGTGAGGAATATTGTGGCGCTGTAATTCGTCAATCAATTAAAGATTTATCTTGGTCAACAGATAATGGTGATCTCAAACTAATTTACATTGCTGGAAACGAACCATTTAATCAAGGGCCTATTTCATATAAGGAGGTTTGTCAAGAAGCCAGAAATAAAGATATTTTAGTGAATACTATTTATTGTGGGGATTATGATCAAGGTGTACGTGAAAATTGGAAAGACGGTGCGACATGTAGTAATGGCGCATATTTTAACATTAATTCTAATGAAAAGGTAGCATTTATTCAAACTCCCTATGATGAAGAAATAAACAACAGAAACAGGCAATTAAATGGTACTTATATGTGGTATGGTGCTGATGGATTCGTTAAAAAAGCCCAACAAGAAAAGGAAGACAACAATTCCAATCAGCAAGGAGCGAGCGTTGCTGCCGAACGATCTATTGTGAAATCAAAGGCAAATTATAAAAATGGAAGCTATGATTTGATAGATGCTCTTCAAGCGGATTCAACGGTGATTCTAAAAATGAAGGATGAAGATTTACCGCAAGAATTACAAGGAAAGACCGAGGCAGAGAAAAAAGAAATTCTTGCAAAAAAACAAGAGGAGCGAGCCAAAATCCAGAAAGAAATCGGTGACTTAGCCAAGAAAAGAGAAGGATATATACAGGAAGAACGAAAGAAAAATGCAACCACCTCATCTAAAGATGATTTTGGAACTGCAGTAGCAAAAAATTTAAAAGAAAATGCCTTGAAAAAAGGTTTTGAGTAGTGTTAACGCATAATATGCTTAACTTTACAGGTAAACAAAAACTTGGAAAGTATAGTAGATTTTTTTCGTGGAATCGATCCTGTGTTGGCAGCATTTCTCGCTACCACATTTACATGGTTAGTAACCGCAGCAGGGGCGTCTCTAGTGTTCTTCTTTAAAACCATACACAGGGGTTGGTTGGACGGAATGCTAGGATTTACTGGTGGCGTAATGGTTGCAGCTAGTTTTTGGTCATTGTTGACACCCTCTATCGAAATGTCAGAACGTTTATACCCTGGTTGGTCTTGGATGCCAGCGGCAATCGGGTTTCTTACAGGTGCACTTTTCTTGTTTTTTCTCGACAAAAGCATGCCACATTTACATATCAATTTCAGTGAAAATGAGTCTGAAGGAGTCAAAACGCAGCTTCATAAAACTACTTTGCTAGTTCTGGCCATAACCTTACATAATATTCCAGAGGGACTTGCCGTGGGGGTACTTTTTGGTGCTGCGGCTAATGGAATGGAGGGGGCTAGCATTGCAGGTGCTGTTGCATTAGCCATTGGCATTGGCATTCAAAATTTCCCAGAAGGATTTGCTGTGGCTATGCCATTGAGAAGGGCGGGGGCCACTCGGTTTAAAAGTTTTTGGTACGGACAATTATCTGCTATTGTTGAACCTATAGCAGGCGTACTTGGGGCTTTATTGGTTATTTATGTAGAACCAGTATTGCCTTTTGCTATGGCTTTCGCCGCTGGAGCAATGATTTTTGTCGTGGTGGAGGAGGTGATTCCTGAAACTCAGCGGGATAAATACACGGACATAGCTGTCCTTGGGTTCATGGCGGGATTTGTTGTCATGATGATTCTAGATGTTTCACTGGGTTAGCGCAGTTCAACACCTATACCTATATCTCTTGGTAATTGAATTGATCCATCCACAAGCTGAACGGATTCAAAAGGGTCATTGGTTATAAGGAATGGTCCATCTAAATCTACCCAATCGGCGAGAGAACTAAAATGAGACATTGCTGCAACGGCACAAGATGATTCAGCCATGCAACCTGTTACTGTTTTCATTTGGTTGTTTTTAGCAAATTGGAGCATTTTATAGGCTTCAAACAACCCGGTACTCTTCATAAGTTTAACATTGATGCCATGAAAACAATTTTTTAGAACCTCTAAATCTGTAAACCGCTTGCAGCTTTCATCGGCAATAATTGGTAAAGGAGATCTGCTAGTAAGCCATTCAGCCGTTTTTAAATTCGATTTTTCGAAAGGTTGCTCTACAAACTGCACCCCCAATTCTTTTAATTCATGACAAAAATCAAGAGACCAATCTTTATTCTTCCAACCTTGATTGGCATCTACTGAAATCGGGCCTTTCCAAATCTTCGCAATTCGTCGTATGCATTCTTCATCTTGTGATCCTCCTAACTTCACCTTCAAGACTCTGAAATTTAGTGCGATCGCTTCTATGGTTTTTACTTCCATGATATCCGGCGAGTCAAGTCCGATAGTAAACGAACTATGGTTATTACTTTCTGGTAGCTGATAAAGTGATTTAATGCTTGTTGAATTGAATTTTGCTTTGAGGTCATGAAATGCAATATCTAATCCTGCTTTAGCCGCATTGTTCCCTTTTGATATATTATCAATAAGTTCATGAAACTCTTCGAGGCTCATATCCAAGGAGAAGGTTAATTTCTTTACAAGATTCAGAAAATTTATTGCGCTATCTGTTGTCTCCCCTAAATAAGGAGGCATGGTGATTTCTCCGTAACCTATGAGGTGATCGTAAATTAACCGAACAATGATCATGGGGGTATAAGTCCTTGTGTTTCCTGCAACAGAGAAAGGGTGTTTAAAATCTAAATCATGTGGATAAAAAGAAAGCACTATCGGCATGGTACAAACTTAAGAATTATGTCCTTTGGAATCTAACGCTATTGCATGGGGGTTGAATTTCTTAAACTAAATTAAAATTTAATCAGTACAAACTTTTAATAGATTTTTTGCTATTTTTGCATCCCGATTGAATTTCGGTGAAACATTTCTATAGCTCTCCCGATAGCTATAGGACGGTTAGAGGAAGAGCTCAAAAAAAACTTCGGGAAAATGGTCCTATAGCTCAGTTGGTTAGAGCACCTGACTCATAATCAGGTGGTCCCTGGTTCGAGCCCAGGTGGGACCACACTTTTAAGCAGTCAAAGACTGCTTTTTTTGTAGGGCAATTAGCTCAGTTGGTTTAGAGCACTACCTTGACAGGGTAGGGGTCATTGGTTCGAATCCGATATTGCTCACATGGTGTAAGCATTAAAAATGTTTACATAGTTTAACAAATTCTAAAGTGGTTTATTAAGCAACATGAATAAATTCTAAAAATGCCACTAAGTTCTGCCGAAAAGGAAAAAATAAAAAGAATTACCACCGCTCTTCGTATAGAACACGCCCGGATACGTTTGAAGTACAAATGGTTAAAGTTTCAAGATTTGTTGGGGTTTATCATTTTATTGGTTAGTGCAACTTCTATTGTTTGGGTGTCTTGGTTATGGTTAAACGAAATATTAACTACATGGTTTTTAATTATTTGGATTGCATTTTGGACCTCAATTTTACATGAGTTAGAGCATGATTTGATTCATGGATTGTACTTTAAAAAATCAAAATACATGGTCAATTTTATGTTTTTTGTTGTGTGGATATTTCGACCGTTAACGCTTAATCCATGGATCCGAAAATATTGGCATCATCACCATCATCAGCATTCTGGAAAAATTATTGATATCGAAGAACGTGGAGTGACAAATGGAGAAAAGTGGTCTGTTAAACGTTTCATAATGACCCCAGATCTGTTATTAAGTTTTCTTTTCCGTTGTATAAGAATTTTAAAAGAAATTCGTCAAGAAAAAAAAGCAGGTAGATTGAGTGAAAAAGATATGAATATGCTACGAAAAACGCTTTTTTTTGGTTTTATGCCCATTGGAATTCCTGCATATTTTACTTTTTATGCATGGGTAATTATGAGAATCTTGCCATATTTTGGAATACAACTTGCAGTCGATATATCATTTAGTTGGATATTTAACTTTGTAGATTCAATCGTTTATATTTTTGTCATTCCTAATTATATCCGTCAATTCTGCTTACATTTTATTACGTCAAATATGCATTATTATGGTGACATTTCAGACGGAGATATTGTGAAACAAACTCAAGTGCTAAATGCTTGGTGGACATGGCCATTTCAATTGTTCTGCTTTAATTTCGGTGCTACCCATTCCATCCATCATTTTGTGGTTAACGAACCTTTTTACACCCGACAAATGAGCATGAAGAGGGCTCATGATATTTTCCGACGTGAAGGGATAAGATTTAATGACATGCGCAGTTTGAATAATTCGAATAGATACGGCACATCTGTATAATTTCTTGTTACTTATTTTTCAATCGTTTGATTTTAAAATCAATAAGAAGGTGTACTTTTTCCTAATCCGCTGATTTACTAAACGCGAAAAAATGATTGTATTAAAAAATCCAATAAATATATAAGCAAAGTTTGCAAGTCTCTTTATTTATTATGTAAGCACATTCTTTTCAGTCCATAAGACCTTTGTTGTGATAAATTAATTATTCACTAATTCAAAGAAAAAATGAAAAGAAAAATTACGCTTTTGACCGCAGGATTTGCCATCTGGCTGTCGAGTGGTCATGCACAATCAACCTGTAATTCGGATCCTAATGGATTCGTTGCGGGGAAAAATGTCGGGGGCACACAAACTTATGACCTAATTAGCGGTTTCGAAGAAAAGGCCTCTCAAACGTACAAGTATAACGGAGTTGGAAAAATAACAGGTGTGAAAGTTTATGGCCATCATCCGGTTAATGGAAACCTATCAGGTGTTGCATTAAAGGTTGGAATCTATCATGTAGACGCAACAGGGAAGCCTACTGCACTTATTTCAAGCGTGCAGGAAATTTGGTGGTCACATAGCCAAAATAGCCCAGGTTATAACACCTTTTCGTTTCCCGGTGGAGTAACTGTGTCATCGAATTTCGCAATTTCAGTAGAGGTATTGGCAAATAGTTTTCCTTATGGTGATGAATTTCATGTGCAATATACAGGCAACGGTGAGGGTTTAGGACAAGATTTAGCGTCTTTGGCTGGAACCTCGACCGGAAATAATTGGGCCAGTGCAATGACTAGTTTTAATCGCAACGGTGATTTTTATTTAATTCCTACCATGGAAAATACGAATATATCCAATTTTAATCTTCCAACGGTATGTTTGCAGCCAGGGCAAGCTATCCAATTGGTAAATACTTCCTCATTTGTTACAGACAGTATGTTCAACAAATTAGGGAGAGTTAATTATAGTGGACTAAACTATTTGTATACTTGGAACTTTGGAGATGGATCACCAGTTTCCCACCTTAAAAATCCGACACATACATTTGTCAATGCAGGTCAATACAACATTACGCTTACAACTACGCTTGAAGGTTGGAATACGACATGTGTCAAAACAACAACAAAGAGTATTACAGTAGGGTTATCAGGAACCATTTCATCACTAACGAATGTATTGTGTAATGGAGGGAATAACGGATCTTTCAATGTTTCTGGTATTTTTGGTACTTCACCCTATTCTTATTCATTAAATCAGGGAGCTTGGCAATCTTCAGGAGCGTTTATAAATTTAATGAGCGGAACTTATGATGTGCGGGTCAAGGACTTTAAAGGGTGTATTTATGAAACGAGCCTTCAAATTTCCCAGCCGGCAAATGTAATTTCCTTAAATACAATTCAGGTAACGAATGGTACTTGTGGTCAAAGCAACGGATCATTTGTTTGCAATGCCACCGGTGGGGTTGGAACACTCATGTATAAATTAAACAATGGGAATTTTGTATCCAGTGGTTCGTTTAATGGCCTCGTTGCAGGAAGTTATAATTTAACGGTTAAAGATGCAAATGGCTGCACGAAGACAACCGTCGTTACGATTAATTCTACTACAGGTCCAACTTTGTTGAGTCCAAATGTGATAAATGTAAGTTGCTTCAACGGAAATGATGGGAGTATCACGCTATCCTCTACGGGAGGTTCGGGAGCATCACAATATAGTATCAATGGGATAAACTTTCAATTGTCTGGGTCTTTTACTGGATTATCTGCAGGAACGTACGCATGTTCTGTAAAAGATAATGCAAATTGTTCCAGTTTTACTACAGTAACAATTACCCAAGGAGCAGCATTAAATTTTACAACGTCGTTGACCATGTTGTCTTGCTTCGGAGCGGCTGATGGCGCTATTAATGTCTCGGCATTTGGTGGAACTGGTTCACATAGTTACAGCCTAAACGGGATAAATTATCAATCCACACCGGAATTTACCAATTTGACGGCGGGAAATTATACCGTTTACGTGAAAGATGTAACGAGCTGTATTAAATCTGTAGTTGTAACATTAACACAACCAACTTTGTTAATTACAACACTTACCTCAAGTCCAGCGTCATGTTATGGTGAGAATGATGGCAGTGTCTTGGCTACTTCGGTTGGTGGTATTCCAGATTACTTTTACAGTATCGATGGTACTAATTTTCAAGATACCGGTCTATTTAATAACTTATATTCGGATACCATTTTTATTTATACGAAAGATTCAAAAAATTGTATATCCATTATATCCACTATTGTGACACAACCTAGCCAATTGATAGCAACGGTAAACACTACCAATGCTACGTGCTCACTTTCCAATGGAGGAATTATGGCTGTTGCGTCTGGAGGTTCTGGCACCGGGTATATGTACAGCATGAACGGAATCAATTTTGTTGCATCGGGCGCATTTACTGGGCTATCTTCAGGTACTCAATTTGTCATAATAAAAGATGGTGCAAATTGTACTACGACTGTTTCCGGAACTATTATTTCTGCCGGTGGTCCATCGATTGGTTCATTGAGTCATCAAAATGTATCTTGTCATGATGGTCACGATGGTTCAATAACCATCAATAATGTTACGGGTGGTACCGGGGTCATTCAATATAGTATTAATGGAACAACTTTTCAAAACACACCAGTTTTTAATAATTTAAGTGCCGGATTGTTTATTGCATATGTAAAAGATGCAAATGCTTGTATCGATACAATGATGCGTACATTGGTTCAACCGAATGCCTTTGTTGTTGTTACTAATGTCACCAATGTTTTATGTCATGGTGCACAAACAGGTGCCGTCGCAATAAGTGCATCCGGTGGTGCAGGATTTTTTGCATATAGTTTAAATAGTGGATTCTCCTATCAATCAGGAACGGTATTTAACGCATTAGCTGCAGGAAATTATTCCTTAATGATTAAAGATGCAGCAAACTGTATGGCAACTAAGAACTTTACGATCCTTGAACCAACACAAATTCATATTCAAGCATCGGTATTAAATGTAAGTTGTTATGGAGAGGCCAATGGTGAAATAAATATGACCGCCTCTGGAGGTGTTGCTCCTTATTTATATAGTCTTGAACCAAATTCATTTTCAACCTTGGGACAATACGATAGCTTACAGGGGGGTGTGATTTATCAACTAGTGGTGAGGGATGCAAATAATTGTATTTTTTCGGTGTACAGATTTGTAAGTCAACCTAGCATGATTCAACTTAATAGTTCAATTTCTGACGTTTCATGTTACGGCGGAAATAACGGTTCAATCAGTATATTGGTTAACGGTGGCGTTTCACCCTATATGTACACATGGTCTAATCAAGCCGTAAGTGCCAATTTGAGTAACTTAGAACCTGGAAATTATGATGTGCTGGTAACTGACCACAATGGCTGCAATGGCTCTATGAATTTTGTAATTGACGAACCTGCATCACCTCTGGTATTAAACAATCAACTGCTTCATCCGACTACTTCGACTTCCATGGATGGAGAAATTGATATAACCATTACAGGTGGAACGGCACCGTATCAAGTGGATTGGTCAAATGGTTCTACGCAGGAGGATTTATCAGGTGTTTCTGCAGGATCTTATATTGTCACGATTACAGATGAAAACGGCTGTTCCTTATCAACGTTGATGATTTTAGATGAGTCTTTGGCCGTTGCACAACTACAAGAGGAAACGATACTGGTTTATCCAAATCCTTCTTCATCCGTGGTTATGATTGAAAGTAAAAATCAAGAAGTAATCGACATTACAATTACTAATGCAGTTGGAAAAATCGTCCACTTTCAGCAAGGATTTTCAGGTGCCAATGTTGTTGATGTTAGCTCTTTTGCTCCTGGAATGTACTATTTCAGTATTAAATTAAACGATAGGGTTCTTGTAAAAAAGATGGAGGTTTCTCACTAGAGAACCTTATTTAATCCAAATCTTAAGTAATGGGGATGGTATTTTACTGTCCCCATTTTTAAATTTTACGAGAATTTTTTCATTCCTAATTGCCCTATTTATTTGCAAAAAATACAAAACTAGATGTAAGCTAATTTGTGATGAAAACGGAGACCTTTGTTAGGTAACAATTCAGTTACGAGCTAAAAAAAACATATATGAAATCTAATGAACAATTGCAAAAGGATGTACAAGATGCGATTAAATGGCAACCGTTAATTGGTGCGGCAGAAATTGGAGTAACTGCAAATAATGGTGTGGTAACTTTATCAGGTCATGTGAACAGTTACGCAAAGAAAGTGGAAGCAGAAACTGCAGCAAAGAATGTAGTCGGAGTGAAGGCAATCGTAGAAGAATTACTGGTTAAAATAACCGATTCTAATAAGAGTTCTGACGAAGATATCGCAAATGAAGCCTTAACAGCTATGAAATGGGATTGGTCTGTTCCTAGTGATAAAATCAAAGTTAAAGTCGAAGATGGATGGGTGAATTTAGATGGTCGTGTTAAATGGAATTACCAAAGAGAAGCAGCAAAGAAATGTATAATGAATCTATCAGGTGTGAAAGGTGTCATCAATAATATTTCTTTAGAAGTAGAGCCAACTGATAATTTGGAACTAGAATCAATTGAAAATGCTTTATCAAGAAGTTGGTTGATTGATGATCGGAATATTCAAGTAAAAGTTAAAGGTAATAAGGTGACGTTGCGCGGGGCTGTTGAGTCTTTATTCGAAAGGGATGAAGCAGCGAGATTGGCATGGAATGCACCAGGAGTCAATGAGGTGGAAAATGAATTGGCGGTAATATATGATATGGTTTAGGAAAGGAAGACCGCCAATGAAAAAGGGAGGAAACTCCCTTTTTTTGTTTTATTTTTTTACTTATTAAAGACCTATTTTTTCTAACGGAATTCTTTTAAAGGCTCTATTATTTTTATATTCCGTTGGTGTAATACCGGTTATTTTTTTGAATTGATTTGACAGGTGTGCAATGCTACTATAATTCAGTCGATAGGATATTTCTGATAAATTTAGTTCCCCATATACGAGTAATTCTTTGATCTTTTCAATTTTGTTAAATATAATAAACTGTTGAATAGTAATTCCATTAACTGATCTAAAAACGTTCGATAAGTAGGTATAGTTGAGGTTCATTTTTTCACTCAAATAAATCGAAAAATTAATTTTAATTTTTTCTTCTGTATTATGTATAAGATCAATAACGATATTCTTTATTCTTTCCGATAAAATCAATCGATTATCATTTAATAGATCCAACCCAGATAATTGAAGTTTGTTCTTGAATTCTAATTCTTGCAATAACGATAATTGCTGATTGATACTAATTTCTCCTAGATCAACCTTTTGGTAACTAAGTCCCATATCCTTTGCGATTGATGTGACCAATTCAATGCATCTTGCACTGACCATATTCTTAATATGTAATTTCATTTTTCTTTAATAATGTTCGTTTGTAAAAAGGCCATTGCTACATAGACTATTTTCTAACCGCATTAATTCAGAATGCTCTTAAGCATTGATATTAATCTATTTCAAAATTTATTTCTGCTAGTAATTGATTGGAATATATCGGGTTTTTCGACCATTTCCCCTTTTCTATTTTTTGAAAAATTTCAACCGCTAAACCAAATTCGTTTGTTAAATACGATTTAAATTCTTTAACTGTCATTTCTTCGTTAAGGTAGAGATATCCGTTGTGGGAATGAACCCTGCAGTCGCCAATTCTCAGTTTGGTTTTTTTTGCCATTTTCGGTGTGTTTTCACCATGTGACTGATGAGGTTTTAGATGGAAATCGATTCGTAAATGGGGGAATATCTCACTGAATTCCTTTTGAACAGCGATTACTTTTCTGAGGTTATTTATTTCTATTTTATGCATATTAATGTTCAATTTGTTGATTAACCAATTCTTCTGAATCAATTTCCGTATGTTTTTGTGAATAATTGACCTTGGTAGGTTCCATGCAATTTCTTGCCATCAAGTATGTCACAGTGGCTTCTGCTCCTTGATTAATGTTTACTTCAAATTCTTCAATACCATCGTAGCAACCTCCGGTAATCGGGTTATAAATAATTTGATTGAGTTGATTCTTGCCGAGGTACCAATCGAAAGCCTCTTTTTTCAGGATATCGTATGAAATATTATTACATATTTTTTTAAATGAGTCAAGGGCAATAATAGTATACGCGACATCTATAGGTTGTTCGCCATATTGATCGCAATGAAAATCCAGGTAATACCAAGTTTTATTTGAAATTACTTGAAAATATTCACCCTTGAATAGAATAGATAGTAAATAATCAAAAGACTCAATGGCAATCGTTTTATATCTTTC
>JBIJBD010000207.1:0-3875 GCA_044345395.1 Crocinitomicaceae bacterium
AAAGAAGATATTAAACTTTTTATTTCCATGGGGTGATGCGCATAGTCATCAATATATACAAGTTCTTGCGAGCGAATATGGTATTCAAACCTTCGTTTTACACCTTGAAAACTTGCTAATCCATGACGAATTTCTGATTCTTCCATACCTAATTCACTGAGAAGTGCTATACATGCCAAAGCATTTTCGGCATTATGGAACCCAGGAATACCTAGCTGAACATTCGGCGATGTAAATTTTTTACCTGTAACATCTCCGAACAAGAACCCCTGATGCCACCGTAAATTCGTCATGGTATAATCTGCGCGATCTGAGAACAATGCATAGGTAACAACCTTTGATAAACTCGATAAATTCAAACCTTCTTTTTGAATCGAAAATCCATTCATATCTGATTTCATCGCATACTGACGAAAACCTTCTAGAAATTGCTCTTTATTACCGTAAATATCTAAATGATCTGGATCTGCCGACGTTATTATACTGCTATGCGGACTAAGTTGCAAAAAAGACCTGTCGAACTCATCTGCTTCAATAACTGTGAATGAACTATTTGATGAAAGCACAATGTTTGAATGAAAATTCGTTGCAATTCCACCAAGAAATGCATTACATTTCCATGTACTCTCGTTCAAAATATGCGCAAGCATTGAACTCGTCGTTGTTTTGCCATGAGTTCCTGCCACGCACAACCCTTTGGAAAACCGCGTAATTAAGCCCAATACTTCCGCTCGTTTCATTAATTGAAATTGATTCGATTGAAAATAATTTAATTCAGCCATTGTCTTTGGAATTGCTGGTGTATATATAATCAGTGTTTTTTCAATGACTTTAAAAAAACTTGGTATTTCTTCAATATCATCTTCATAATGTACCCAAGCACCTTCCACAATTAATCTTTCAGTTAATTCACTTGGTGTTCTATCATAACCCCCCACTTGTTTACCTAAACTCAAAAAGTAACGCGCCAATGCAGACATTCCTATTCCTCCA
Organism: Crocinitomicaceae bacterium; assembly: GCA_044345395.1. Taxonomy (GTDB): domain Bacteria; phylum Bacteroidota; class Bacteroidia; order Flavobacteriales_D; family Crocinitomicaceae; genus UBA952. The sequence continues at coordinate 994 of JBIJBD010000207.1, forward strand.
ATACCGATGAAATAGACCGATGAAAACTTATCTAAACTTATTCTATTCATTGTTTTGTTACTTTTTCACATTCATCTACAATTTCTTCTGTTGCATTAGGTTTTGCCAATAGCAGGCTATTTTTGGACAAGTTAGCAATGGCATTCTCATCACCTAACAATTCTGTTACTTTGCTGATTAACTTGTTTTTTAATTCATCATCTTTGAGCATTACAGCAGCATCTTTTCTCACCAACGCCATTGCATTCTTCGTTTGGTGATCTTCAGCTACATTTGGTGAAGGGACTAAAATCGATGCCTTTCCAAGTAAACACAATTCTGAAACAGACAATGCACCGGCTCTTGAGACTACAAGATCTGCAGCAGCATAAGCTAAATCCATACGTTGGATAAATTCCAACAAATAAATATTTTTCGAATCAGCATGCGCTAACTTTACCTTTAATTCGTCATAATACAATTTACCACATTGCCACAAAACTTGAATTGTTTCGTCATAGGATTTCCATTTAGTAATTTCATGAATCAAGGCTTGGTTTATTGCTCGTGCACCAAGAGAACCTCCAATTACTAAGATAGTTTTCTTGGATGAATCCAATTTGAAAAAATTTATTGCTTCAATTTTTGAAACTTCTGACCTAGACATTTCCTTGCGAACAGGGTTGCCTGTTAGAACAATTTTCTGCGCGGGAAAGTAAGCCTCCATACCATCATAAGCTACACAGATTGTACGCGCTTTTTGTGCCAATAATTTATTTGTCTTACCTGCGAATGAATTTTGTTCTTGAATCAAGGTTGGAATTCCTAATAAATTAGCCATTTTTAGTATAGGTCCACTTGCATACCCACCAACGCCTACAACTAATTGCGGTTTAAAATCCTTTATAATTCTTCTTGCTTTTAAAAGACTTTTTGCCAACTTGTATGGCAACATAAAGTTTGAAAGTGTTAATTTGCGTTGCAGTCCTGCAATCGGCAACCCAATAATTTGATATCCAGCAAGAGGAACTTTTTCCATCTCCATCCTACCCTCCGCACCGACAAAAAGAATTTCTATTGCGGGATTTCTACGTTTAAGCTCATCTGCAATTGCAACAGCAGGGAATATATGGCCGCCTGTTCCTCCTCCTGAAATAATTACTCTATTGATCATGATGTACTTGCAGTTTGAAAATTCGTTTCACTCAATTCAATTTTTCTTTTTTGCAGGTTATACGCAAAAGACTGTACAATACCTATGGAAGCGCACGCCATAATTAATGCTGAACCCCCCATAGCTAAAAACGGCATGTTTTGTCCTGTTACCGGAAAAATTCCCGTACAAACTAACATATTTATGCTCGCCTGAGTAAGTAAGTGAATGCCTATTCCCATGCAAACATACGTTTGAAACAAATCGTCCGTTTTAAGTGCAATACGAATTATTCGCAATAATAAAATCATGTACATGAGAATTAAAAAAATGGCTGACAACAGTCCGAATTCCTCCACAAAACTGGAATAATAAAAGTCCGCATAGGCCTCTGGAATGAATTCTTTTAATTTACCGTCACCAACACCTTGCCCAAAAAACGACCCGTTATGAATTGCTAATTTCGCATTGTTTGCTTGTGCGTTTTTAAGAATATCGGCAGAGGATTCATCTACTTTGGAATTGTATCGACTAACCCATGTATCATACCTCGGTAAAATATTTAACTGCGGCACGGCTTTATGAAGCGATATTACTAGCACAACTAAGGCTATTCCAGCACCCATCATGGTGAAAAGTTTACCATAAGGCATTCGTCCAATAAATAACATAGCGAAGGAGAGCATAAACAACATTGCCGCAGTTGAAAAATTATCTTTTAAGATCAAAAAACAGATAACAATAATCGGCAGAACTACCGGAAAAACTCCCTCTTTCCAGTCGCTGAATTTTTCTTTTTTCTTTACCAATAACCTGGATAAGTATACAATAAGTGCCAACTTTGCAAAATCTGAAGACTGAAATGTCAATCCTATAAAAGGTATTTTTATCCAACGGCCGGCATCATTCACTTGCGTACCAAAAAACATAGTGAATAATAAAATCAAAATGGCGAGGTAATAACTAAACTTTGATAGTTGACCTATGTATTTGGCATCAGTTCTATGTATGAAAAACATTACAAAAAAGGCAATAACAACATATAGAAAGTGTTTACCAAGGTATTGTAATGGTGAACCACCTTCTATTTTCACAAGAATTGGAACAAAACTATACACAGTCACCAAGGAAAATGCCATAAGCAATATGGTAATTATCCAAATAACCGGATCACCTTTAAGGTATTTTAGGTAATCTCTCATGTTGTTTGAATCAATTGAATGAATTCAGCAAATTTTCTTTGGTTATATTCAGAGTTACTGTTTGAACTTGTAAAAAGCAAAATTCCCGGTTTAAACTTCAATTTTACGCACCTTTCCAATGCCCAATTGACATCACAACCGACTTCATCAGTATCATAAATCAAGGTTGTCAATTTCTTAGATTCAATATTTCCTCGCTCAATTAATGAATCAATCTCTCCAGAATTTCCAATCCAAAGAACCGAAAAAGGAAAGGATAAAATCGTTTTTTCTAATACTTCAATGGATGGATTTTGCCAACTAAATGCATCCATCTCCAACACCTTCCCTCGAGCGACAAGTGTACTGTCTCTTTCAAGAAGCAGTCCTTTTCTTCTTGCTTCAATGAGTTGGTTTTCTATTTGTTGAAGTTCCTCTTTACTCATCTTACAGCATTCTAACAGCTTGTTTGAATTGATTGCCTCTATCCTCGTAATTCTCAAAAAGATCAAAACTTGCACATGCCGGAGAAAGAAGCACTGTTTCGTCCTTATTTGCTAATCGGTAAC
>JBIJBD010000035.1:0-17200 GCA_044345395.1 Crocinitomicaceae bacterium
TGTATCAACGGTTGTAGAAAATGCAGCTTTTATTTTATCATTTTCAGAACCTAGGCAAATAATCGCTTTAACCTTGTCTTTCACTAGCTCTATCAACTCGGAGTAATCGTTTCCTTTATCCACTCCTCCGACTATCCAAATAACTGGTTTTTCCATACTTTCTAAGGCAAACCACGTCGAATTTATATTTGTTGCCTTTGAGTCGTTAATGAATTCGATACCATTAACTTTGGCTACAAACTCTAGGCGATGTTCAACATTTACGAAATCTTCGAGACTTTCTCGAACCACATCTTTACGAATTTCTACAATTCTCGCGGCAATTCCTGCTGCCAACGAATTTTGGGTGTTGTGCTTACCCTTCAAAGCTAAATCATGAATGGACATAGTAAATTGATCTTTTATGTTTATTGTTAGTTGTTCTTTAGTTGCAAATCCTCCTATTTCTATCTCCTCTTTCAAGGAGAAAGGTGCTGTTTTCATTGGAAGATTTCTTTTTGCGATTTCCGACTTAATGATTGGGTCATCAAAATTGTAAATGAACCAATCATCGTGTGTTTGATTGTTTAAAATCCTGAATTTAGCATCGACATACCGTTGCATTTCATATGCATATCTATCTAAATGATCAGGTGTAATATTTGTCAGTATGCCTATTTCCGCTTTGAAATCGAACATATCATCGAGTTGAAATGAACTTAATTCGATTACGTACCAAGCGTGATCTCCTTCTGCCACTTGCTTTGCAAAACTTTGACCTACATTACCCGCTAATCCAACATCCCAACCTGCTTTTTTAAGAATATGATGGGTTAACATCGTAGTTGTTGTCTTACCGTTGCTTCCGGTAATACAAATCTTTTTGCCGTTCGTATAATAACTTGCAAATTCAATTTCTGATATCACGGAAATACCTCTATTTCTGAGTGCTACAATAAGTGGTGCTGTATTTGGAATTCCCGGGGATTTAACAACTAAATCTGCCCGAAGAATTCGCTCTTCGCTATGCTGACCTTCTTCCCATTCTACATTTAGGTGTTGAAGCTCTAACCTAAATTCTTCTTTTATTTTTCCCGCATCAGAAACAAACACTTGCCATTCTTTTTTCATGGCAAGCATTGCGGCACCCACCCCACTTTCTCCGGCTCCTAGAATTACGATATGTTTTCCTTTACCCAACATTTCTGTTACCTCAATTTTAGGGTTACAATGGTTACCACAGCAAGCAATACACCTAGAATCCAAAATCGCGAGACGATTTTTGCCTCATGTAATCCTTTCTTCTGAAAATGATGGTGCAATGGAGCCATCAAGAAAATCCGCCGTCCTTCACCAAATCTTTTTTTAGTGTATTTGAAGTAGCCTACTTGCATCATTACGGATAAATTCTCAAGAAGGAAAACCCCACACAAAACAGGAATCAACAACTCCTTTCTAATAGCTATGGCAAATACAGCTATAATCCCTCCAATTGCCAAACTACCTGTATCTCCCATGAATACTTGTGCAGGATAAGAGTTATACCATAAAAACCCAATACATGCACCAACAAATGCCGCAATAAAAATCACCATTTCCTCAGCATGTGGTATGTACATTACATTGAGGTAATCTGCAAACTTAGCATGTGAACTCACATAGGCCAGAACGGCTAACGCAAGTCCAATAATTGCTGATGTCCCAGTGGCCAATCCATCAAGACCATCTGTCATATTAGCTCCATTGGAAACGGCAATAACTATAAATATCACAATTGGAATGAACAGCAACCACCCGTATGACTTGTTCATGTCTCCGATTAGCCAGTTGTAATTAAATTCATTTCCTTTGATGAATGGAATCGTCGTAGTCATGTCGTCCGTTTTAATCCATTTATAGTTTTCTCCTTCGTTTTGCACATGCAGGTGGGTGACAAATTCTTCATCGTTCTGCAACTGATAATCTGCATTGACTCTTTTGTGCACAGTTACATCATCAGAGAAGTACAGCATACAACCTACAATCAAGCCCACTCCTATTTGACCAATAACTTTAAAGGTTCCTTTTAACCCTTCTTTATTCTTTTTAAATACCTTAATGTAATCGTCTAAAAACCCTATCATCCCGAGCCAGATAGTGGCAATAATCATAGTTATTACATAGATGTTATGTAGTTTAGCAAACAAAATAGTAGGGATTAAAATGGCACTCAGAATAATAATACCACCCATTGTTGGTGTTCCCGACTTCTCCATTTGACCTGAAAGACCAAGATCTCTAACCGTTTCGCCAATTTGTTGTTTGCGAAGTGCCAAAATGATTTTCTTACCGAAAATAATTGAGACAACTAATGAGGTTATTAATGCCATTGCGGCTCTGAAGGAGATAAAATCAAACAAACCAGCACCCGGAACATTTAGTTTATCTAAGTAATCAAAAAAGTAGTACAACATTATTTATTCAATTCTTTGGTTAGTTCTTTAGTAAGTGTGAAATCATCAAAATCGTATTTAACACCCATTATTTCTTGGTATTTTTCATGCCCTTTGCCCGCTATCAATATAATATCTCCAGCATTAGCCAGCACGACGGCCGTTTTGATTGCTTGTTTTCTATCCAATACAGATAAGGTTTTTGTATGTCTATCAGAAGACAAACCAGCTTCCATCTCCTCAATAATCTTGTTAGGATCTTCCGTTCTTGGGTTATCCGAAGTCAATATTACTTGTTGACTCCATTCCGATGCTATTGCAGCCATTAATGGACGCTTCGTTCTATCTCTATCACCTCCACAACCTACAACGGTAATTACTTTTTCCGAACCCTTACGAATACCGGAAATTGTTTTCAGAACATTTTCTAAGGCATCAGGCGTGTGGGCATAATCAACAATAATCGTAAGTCCTCCGTTACTCCTGTAATATTGAAATCGGCCATCCACCGCATTTAGGTTACTTAAACCCGTTAAAATTTCGAGAGTATCAAACCCCAATTCAGTTGCTACACCGTATACTGCCAATAAATTATATGCATTGAACTCACCGACCAATTTGGTATATACTTCTTGGTTATTTATTTGTAAAACCAAACCACTAAGTGCATTTTCAATAATCTTTCCTTTAAAATCAGCGGGAGTTTTTAGGGCGTAATTAATTCTTTTGGCCTTGGTGTTTTGCAACATGACTGCACCATTTTTGTCATCTGCATTAGTTAACGCAAACGCATCATGACTTAAGCCATCAAAAAATGCTTTTTTAACGGTAATATATGCGGAAAAAGTTTGGTGATAGTCTAAGTGGTCGTGTGTTATATTGGTAAAAACTGCGCCTGAGAAGTTCAAACCAGCAATTCGTTGTTGGTGTATGGCATGTGAACTTACTTCCATGAAACAATATTCGCACCCTTGATCATACATCCTTTGAAGTAATGCATTCAACTGAACTGGGTCAGGTGTTGTGTGCGTTGAGGGTATTTCTTGGTCTGCTATTTTATTCACTACAGTTGACAGTAAACCAGTTTTTCTACCAAATTGAGAAAACAAATCATATAATAACGTGGTAGTGGTAGTTTTCCCATTTGTTCCTGTTACCCCTATAAGTTTTATTTTTTTAGAAGGATTATCGTAAAAGTTACATGCCGCCAATCCCAGTGCATATGAAGTATCAGTGACTTCAATCACAATTGTGTCTTCAAAAGGCACTTTTTGCATGTCTTGAACAAGAAAACTGCGACATCCATTTTCATAGGCCTTGGAGATATAATCATGCCCATCAGTTGTTGAGCCTGAAATCGCAATAAATAGGGACGATTCAGTCGCGGTGCGCGAGTCAAATGTTAAATATGAAACTTTTGTCTCCATTGTACCCTTCACAGTTGTTAAAGGCACTCCAAATAATATATCTTTTAGTACTTTCATTTCAGTTCCAATCGAATAATTTGCCCTCTCGTAATTGGCGATCCAGGAGTTAAGGATTGCGAAATCACCTTTCCAAAACCTTTTAACCTTACTACCATTCCTTTACTTTCTAGAACGAATACTGCATCTTTTGCATTCATTCCGACCACGTTGGGCAACTTCGCATCCAACTTAAGCTTACTTGAAATAATAACTTTCCCTTTAGATGTATCGGCTCCCTGCCAATCTCCTATGGAAGAAACACCATAGGGCAACCCTAATTTTTGTGCAACGGCTGTGATATCCCTCGAATAACTTGTTTTAAATTGCGGTAAATCTTTTGATTTTGCACCTTCATTTACAGCCTTATGGTATTTCAATGAAGAGGCAAACACCTTATTTGCAACTTCTGCAAATACTGTTCCTGCTGCCTCTGCACCGTAATAGGCAATTGCAGGATTCGGTTTTGAAATAACAACAATACAACTGTAAATAGGATTTTCCGAAGGGAAATACCCTACGAATGATGCCTGATATGAACTGTTCGATTCATTTTCACCATATTGTCCTTTTTCTCCTTGTATTTCTGCTGTACCAGTTTTTCCGGCAATTTGAAACATTGAGCTTATAAGTGACTTTCCGGTACCATTTGTCATCACCCCTTTAAGGCATTGTTGCATAATTTTAACCGTTTGATCGGAGCAAACCTTTTCACGTAATACCACAGGGTCGAAAGTTTCCAACGTGACCCCTCCCCTCCGAATCTCTTGCACAAAAAGCGGTCGAAGAAGTTTTCCGTTGTTGGCAATAGCATTGTACAATGCCAAGGTTTGTAATGGTGTTTGCAATACACTATAACCAATTGACATCCAAGGAAGAGAGATTGCATTCCAAGCATCAGTACCTGGTTTTGGAAAAACCGGATTCGTTTCCCCTTTTAGATCTATTCCCAAAGGATCCGTCACTCCAAATTGTTTTAATTTATCAAGAAAACGTTGTGGTTCGTTGCGATATGCTTTATGAATAATTTGTGAAATTATATTTGATGACTTTTCAAAGGCTTGTTGAATGGTTATTTCTCCGTATCCCATGCCATGATTAGAATCTCGAAGTTTATGTCCTGAAGCAAAATTATACGTTCCAACTGCATTAACTTTATCGGTAATTTTAAATTTTCCATCCTCTAGTCCTGCCATGAGAGAAGCTAATTTCATGGTTGAACCGGGCACCTCCCCTTGAGCGATAGCATAATTGAATTCATCGGCGCATGTCCCGTTCGGTTTCCTTTTCAAGTTTGCGATAGCCCTTATATATCCTGTTTTAACCTCCATTACCACAACACAGCCGTGATCGGCTTCCAATGCCAAAACTTGTTTATATAACTCAGAGTGCGCAACCTCTTGAATTTCTTTATCGATGGTTGTCACAACATCTGCTCCTTCGACCGCATCTTTGGTAACTTGACCTATTTTCTTCCAGCCCGTAGCAAAGCGTTGCTCAACTTCTTCCCCCGACTCTCCTTTTAAATAACTAAAATAAGCTCCGTAAATTCCAATCATGCGGTCATCACCAAGGGTTCTTGTTAACATGGGGCTGTAAGGCTTTTCTATTTTCACATGTTCAACATCATCGATTAAACCGCCTTTAAATCTTCCCAAATTGAAAATTGGAAATTTGCGTAATTTCAATCGCTGGTCATTCGTAACAGCTTTACGAATCAACACACTTCTATTTCCTTCATTTCTACCCTTTAAAATCAAATTGACATAATAAGCCTCATTTTCCTTGGGATACATTTTTTGAAGCGCCTCTCCTAACTCATTCAATTCTTTATCAAAAGTTTTTTGGTCAACTACAGTCGGATCCATGTAAATGTCATAATAAGTGACATGTGTTAGCAGTGTATTATAATTCCTGTCGAGAATTTCTCCTTTTCGGGCGGGCCTTTCTACTGTTCTGTAAGGTATCTTCTCATCAGAACTAGAAAAAACATTTGATCGCCCTTCGATTTGGAGCATTACTGTTTTGTATAAAACCCCTAGCATCAACACAACGAAACCAAAGTAAATGGCATATGCGCGATAGTAAAGAAAATTCTTATCTTGACTCATGGCTTTACACGGATTACTTTAGTAGCATTCTTGGTTTCCCTAAGTCCAGTTGAATCCAATTTTTCAACAAGGCTTATCCTTCTCGTTTCTGTTTCTAATTTCGATTTGAGCTCCACATATTCTGCAGCACTTTGATCGAGGTCACGTTGTGCTTTCACAATATCTTTACCTACTTGCTTACCATAATACCCTTTAGAGATAAGTAAAATAAGCAGGAACATTAAAAAGAATAAAAAACTTAGGTTATTTAAGAAAAACTCTTTTGTCAAAAAATCCCCGTTCAAAATCTGGGTGAAAGCACTGACCTTTTGTTGCTCTTTTTTAGCTGATTTTTTTTTCACTTCAGGCGAAGGCCTCTCCGTTTTTTTGGAAGGTTCCTTGTCTTCTGGAAGGTTATACACTATATAATCGCCGTCGGTCATATTTTCTCTGCAATTCTAAGTTTTACACTTCTTGATCTCGAATTCCGAACAACCTCATCCTCAGAGGCAACTACGGGATGTCGTGTCACTTCAATTAATGGCTTTTGCACATTTCCAAAAAAATCTTTTTCAATGCTTCCATCGAAGGAACCACGTTTCATAAAATTTTTCACCAAGCGATCTTCGAGGGAATGGTATGACATTACCACAAGTCTTCCACCTGGATTTAATAATTCAGCAGCTTGGGTCAACATAGCCTTTAGGACTTCTAATTCTTGATTTACTTCAATCCTAATAGCCTGAAAAACTTGTGCAAAGAATTTATGGTCTTTAAATTTGGGTGCAAATCGGCGCAAGAGCTCCATTAATTGGACGGTAGTTTCTATAGCCTTATCTGAACGTTTTGAAACGATAGTTGCAGCCATTGCTCTTGACGCATTCAATTCCCCATAAAATTTAAAAATATGAGCCAACTGAGCCTCCTCGTAGGTATTCACCACTTCATATGCGGATAATGCAGCATGTTGATTCATTCGCATATCCAATCTAGCATCCTCACGAATACTAAATCCACGTGAAGGCTCATCAAATTGATAAGAAGATACGCCAAGGTCTGCCAATACACCATCAACAGCAGAAACTTTGTGAAGCTTTAAATGATTTTTTAGGTACGTAAAATTTGCTGGAATGAGCTGAAAATTATCGGCCTTCCAAACATTTTGTTGAGCAGCTTCATCTTGATCAAATGCAAATAGTTTGCCCTTTGAGTTTAACTTTTCAAAAATGACTTTAGCATGTCCTCCGCCACCAAATGTTACGTCAACGTAAATTCCATCAGGCTTGATGTTCAACCCTTCCAAACACTCTTGTAGGAGCACAGGTATGTGATAAGTCGTATTATTCTCCATTGTCCAAATCACCCATTACTTCATCCGCCAAGTCAGCGAAATCGGCCATGTTTCCTTCGATCATTTCGAAGTATTTGGATTTGTCCCAGATCTCGATTCGGTCATTGTATGCAATTAGCATAACCTCAGCCATCAACCCTACCCTTTCCATCAGCGCAACAGGAATTAACACCCTCCCTGCATTGTCAAGGCTCACCTGTTTGGCGCCTTGATGAAATAACCGGTAGAACATTCTGTTCTTTGGTTTGAATAAGTTCATTTTCGAAAGCTTATCGCTTATTCTTTCCCACTCAGGCAAAGGAAATAAGGTTAAACAATCTTCAAAACCCTTATTCAACATGAAATCACCCTGGGACGACGTAGCGAGCTGCTTCCGTAAACCGGAAGGAAATAAGAACCGACCTTTTTCGTCAAGTTTTACTTCAAATTCTCCTACTAATCCTGCCATAGCTTAAATAATGGGTAAAATTAATGGATTAATTACCACTTTTTACCACTTGATTTTAAATTGTTGATAACTTCTAACGTAATGCGAATTTACATGTTTCATTTTAGAATAAAAAATACCACATATTTCTTTATTTTACAAGAGATTTATGTATTTGTGGGATATTGTGGGATTTTTTTTAACAGGTATTCCACATAGTGCGTTAACAAGTTTTTATATTGCTTATTTTACCAACCTGTGATTCACTTATTTTTGAGCTGTGACTAACCTTTTAAAAAGTTGGATTCTTTTGATTATTCTCTCCGTTATTTGGGGGAGTTCATTTATTTTAATGAAGAAAGGAATGTATGGCGTAAATGGTGCATTAATTTTTAGTGCCCCGCAAGTTGGCGCACTTCGCATGCTGATCGCTTCCACAGTTTTATTACCTTGGGCTTATAGAGGTTGGAAAGAGCTAAAATCATATTCAGATTTACTATACTTTTTTATTGTGGGAACATGTGGAAGTTTTTTACCGGCATTTTTGTTCACCTTTGCCGAGACAGGAATTACCTCTGGTTTAGCTGGCATGCTAAATAGCTTCACACCGATATTTACATTATTGCTTGGCATATTTATTTTTCAGCAGCGTTTATCTTTTTACCAATATCTCGGTGTAAGTATTGGAACCGCTGGAATTGTCCTGCTGGTTATGAGCGGAAAACAAAGTTCTTTATCTGGAGATCTCACACACATTCTTGCGGTAATTTTAGCAACACTGTTTTACGCAATAAGTCTTAGCACTATTAAGTATAAACTTCAGCATTACACCTCTATTCAGGTAACAAGTATTTCTCTTTCGTTGATTTGGTTGCCGTCCCTCTTGATTTTTTTATTTCTAAATACCACTCGAGTGCTGGAAGAAAATCCACTTGCAACACATGGGCTGGCTGCAATTATAGTTCTTGCCTTATTTGGAACCGCAATGGCAACTGTCTTGTTTAATGCTACCATTCGTTTATCTTCAGCGTTATTCGCAAGCAGTGTGACCTACCTAATGCCCATAGTATCGGTTGGAATAGGATGGCAGTTCGGAGAAAGCATTACCGTTGAACAGGTTGCTTCCATGTTCGTAATTCTTGTAGGTATACTCATGGCGAATTTACCAAGCCTACTAGGTCGATCCGCTCCTCGATAATAGTGCTTTTTGTCTTATGAATAAATCAAAAGATTTTGTTTGGAAGATCGCGATAAATTCGTATCTTTGCAATCCTAAATTTAAAAATTAGCTATATGTACGCAATTGTAGAGATAGCAGGGCAGCAATTTAAAGTGCAAAAAGACCAAAAGGTTTTTGTTCACAGATTGTCAGCTGAAACCGGATCAAAAGTTGAATTTGATCGTGTGTTGTTGGTGGATAATGGTGGAAAAATTTCTATTGGCGCCCCAGCTATAGCAGGTGCTAAAGTCACCGCAGAAGTCCTTGACCATGTAAAAGGAGACAAGGTAATCGTTTTCAAAAAGAAAAGGAGAAAAGGTTATCAAAAAAGTAACGGTCACCGTCAGCAATTTACGGCGATCAGCATCAAAGAAATTAACGCATAATATCGCTTAGCGAATAAAAACATAGCATCATGGCACACAAAAAAGGAGTTGGTAGTTCGAAAAACGGTCGTGAATCCCATAGCAAAAGATTGGGTGTAAAAATATTTGGTGGACAAGCAGCAATTGCTGGAAATATTATTGTTCGTCAAAGAGGTACACAACACCATCCAGGAAATAACGTTGGTATCGGTAAAGATCATACATTATTTGCTCTTACAGATGGTTTAGTAGAATTCCGTAAGAAGAAAGATAATCGTTCATTTGTTTCTGTTGTTCCATTTGAAAAAGGAGCAGAAGCTTAAAAACTCATCAAGATACGTAAAGCTGTTCTTCGGAACAGCTTTTTTTTTGTCTAATTTCGGTGATGACTAAAAGGATTTCATAACATGTTGTTACAAAAAAGTTAAAGATTTAATATATTTTCTAGCTTATATTTGTTGCATGACAGAACTTTCAAAGACGCAGCGATTTGTTTTATCCATTCTCACAGGAACATTATTGACGATATCTTTTCCTTTCAGTGGAAGCCTCATGCCTCTAATCTTTATTGCTTGGGTGCCTCTTCTCGTAGTGGAAAATAGCTTTATGGACAAATCATCAAGTGGAAAACATGTTTTTTTACATGCCTATCTTGGTTTCTTTATTTACAATTTGGGGAGTACTTGGTGGATTTGGAATTCTACTGCCGTTGGTGGAATTTTAGCCTTCCTTTTTAACACCTTGCTCATGGCGCTCGCATTCTTAGTCTACCATTTATTAAAAAAAAGAAGTACGTCCTACACAAGCATATTTTTACTTCCACTTGTTTGGGTGGCCTTTGAATATTGCCATTTCAACTGGGAACTTTCATGGCCTTGGTTAACCATGGGAAATGTCTTTTCTGAAATGCCTGAATGGATACAATGGTATGAATATACAGGTGTGTTAGGAGGTAGTTTGTGGATTTTACTAATAAATACTCTTATTGCGTTTCTCATTCTTCGTTGGAAATCATTCGGTCATAAAAATAAATTAATGCTAATTGGTACAAGTCTTGTGGTTTTTCTTCTTTGTCCGCTATTTTTTTCATTTTATTTACTACAGTCCTTTGAGCTCTCCAATGATAGAAAATTACACATTCTTGCTGTCCAACCGAATATAGATCCCTACAACGAAAAATTTTCTCCTCACTATACTCCCGAAGACCAATTGGCAAAGTTTTATGCCATGATTGCACCATACAAAAACCAAAAAATAGACCTCGTTATGGGGCCTGAAACGATGTTAAGTGCAGATATTTGGGAGGAGTATATCGACGAATTCGGTGTAATCGATATGATGAAAAAAGAAAAGGAAAATTGGCCGAATACCGAATTTTTAGTGGGAGCTGCAACCTCTAATTTATTCAAAGAAAAAGTATCTGCAGCTGCTAAACCTATACAAAATGGCCAAGCCTTTGTAGAAAATTACAACACTTCGTTGTTCTTGTCAAATTCGATGGAAAAAACACTTATCCATAAATCTAAATTGGTTCTTGGTGTAGAGAAAATTCCTTTTGCTACTATGCTGCCTTTTCTTGAAAATTTTGCCCTTGAAAATGGTGGAACCTCCGGGTCTTTAGGAGTTGAAAAGGAACCCAAAACCATTCAAACTGCCAAAGGCACAATCGCACCAGTGATATGCTATGAGTCAATTTACGGTGAATTCGTTGCAACGCAATGTGCCAAAGGTGCGGAAGCGATCTGTATTATAACCAATGACGGTTGGTGGGGAGATTCACCTGGCTATAAGCAACACTTCAGCATATCTCGAATAAGAGCAATAGAAAATAGGCGGTGGGTAATTCGCTCGGCAAATACCGGAAAAAGCGGATTCATTAGTCCTATCGGTGAGATTACCCAAGAAACAGCCTATTGGGAGCCCGCTACGATAAATCAAGAAATCGTATTAAATTCAGATCTTACATTTTATTCAATGCACGGAGACTATTTGGGATACATTTCATTGGTTGCCGTCATCGCATTAATTATTTACCAGATGATAAGAGCGTTGAAAAACACAAATTGGCAGACTAAACGCTTTCGAAACAAAAAAGCGTTCTAAGTAGAACGCCTTCTCGTCTATGCAGCTAGTTGGATTTTCGAATATCCTTGGAAATTCGATAAATCAATGACGATTCAAATATAGCTATATATTTTTTATTATTAATTTATATAATTTACTTAATATAAATTTATTAGAAATTTTCAGCGGTACTTTTAACATGTGAAGAGCAATGTCGCAAAAAGAATACGTTTGGAACGATTACGCCAAAATTTAAGTCAGCAAAATATTGCGGACGACTTAGGAATAACCGTAGCGGCATATTCAAATTTAGAAAGAGGCGTTAGCGATATAACGCTAAGCCGATTGTTTCAACTTGCTAGCATATTTAATAAATCTATCCATTGGTTTTTTGAAGATGACGTCAAAACTGTCCATGAAGTTCAAGGCGTACGGTGGCATAATCGTTTGAATCTATTGATACAGGACGTTGACAAGCTTAAAATTAAAATCAGTAGAATCGAAGAATTGCTAACAAAAAAAGGAAGCTGAATTTCTTCAAACTTCCTTTTTCACCAATCAACATGTATAGTATTTAGTACCCCGGATTTTGAATTAAATTAGGATTCAATGCAATATCTGCGTTAGGAATTGGGTAAAGATCTAAAAACGCTTCCGTTGCTATACCCTCGACTTCTCCCCCTTTGAATGCCCATAAGTAATCACCTCCGGTAAATCTTCCAAAGCGAATTAAATCAGTTCTTCGCGTAGCTTCCCAACTCAATTCTCTTGCTCGCTCATCAAGAATATCATCTAGCGTTAATGATGCTACATTGAAAGCGCTCGTCGTATATGCTCTTGTTCTTATTAAGTTTATATATTGTAACGCGGTTCCTTGATCACCAAGGCGCAACGAAGATTCAGCTAACATGAGGTATACATCCGCTAATCTGAACATAGGAAAATCAATGTCTACGTGGGCAGTATTTGCATTATTCGAACCATTCAACCCTGCTTTTGTCTTGTTTTTAAACTTCGGAAAAGCATAGCCATAATTAAACTGAGCAAGCTGCGTTGGCGCAGTAAAATTCAATTGTTGTCCTGAACGGTAAAAGAGGTAACGAGAATCCAAGGTAGAATCTGGAAACTTATTCACAAACTGTGGTGTCACACGTAATCCACCCCATTTACCATTTACTCCATAATCCGCAGCATTCATTGCTCCACCAAGTGCACCGCAAACCAAATATGTTGTACCTCCCCAAGTTTGGGCATATAAACCATCGTAAACTACTGGAAAAATTATTTCCGGAGACGTGTGGTTATCCGCTAGGAACATATCTTGATACACATCATCCAATTGGAAAGCACCGGAATTAATTATCTTCTCACAATAGGTTTTACAATCCGTATATCTCGGTGTATTGGTGTAAACTTCCGCATTAAGGTACATTTTTGCCAAAAGGGCATGAGCCGCCGATTTCGTTGCACGACCGTATGGAGCTGCTCCAGGATCTAATAATAAATCTTCAATGCCTTTTAACTCCTCTTCGATATATGCGAAAAGTGCTGTCCTTTCAATTCTTTCTGGCTGAAAAGCGCCAACACGATCATTTTCATCGACAAAGGGAACATTTCCGAACAAATCCATGGCATGATAGTAACTTAATGCCCGTAGGAACCTTGCTTCATTTCGGTAAACACGAATTCTCTCCTTGTCCGCATCAGAAAAACCTCTTTCAGTCAATTTTTCGTCACGCGCTTGCCATATAAATTCATTACACAAGGTTATTTGGTAATATATACGGTAATACATACCTTTAATCCATCCATCATCTGCAGACCAATCACTTTTATTCAATGCTGGAATTCCTGGGTCAGACCAGCCGCAAAGAGCTTCATCAGTTGGTAATTCTTGAAGGTTCCACAAAACGCGCACATAAGCAGAAAAACCTTCATCAATTCCAGCAATATCGCCCGCTCCGGCAGGACCTTGAATTCCCGTCATCGACAATCCGGAGTACAGTTTTGCTAATACATTGATGTAATTATTTGGATCGCTGTAAACTTTTTCAGCATTCAGCCCATACATCGGTGTTTGATTGAGTTGCTTCTTACAAGAGGTAACTGATGCAAGGACAACCGATACTACTAAAATGAGGGGAAAAATTGTTCTTTTCATGGTATAAACAATTAAAAATCAAATGATAAGTTTAACGAATAAACACGTGGGCGCGGATAAATGTTGTTGTCAATTCCCCCGCCAATTTCAGGGTCCAACCCTGAGTAGTTTGTCAACACAAACACATTGTTGACAACGAAAGTCGCATTGAGACCAACTTTCTCTCCGAAATATTTCAACTTTCCGAAGTTATATCCTACGCTAAAGAAATCCATTCGAAGAAAGTCAGCTTTTTCCATGTAATGATCACTCAATAATTGATTAGTCGCAATTTTTTGAATTTCATCAGCGTAATACAAAGAACTGATGTTATTCAAATAACCTTGTGTTCCATTTACAGACTGGAAAGTGCCTGCGTTCGAATGAATGTTATTGTATATATGTCCGCCTAATTCACTTCTCATGGAAGCACCAAATGACCAATTTTTATATTGATAATTTAGAGACAATCCAAGAAACCAGTCCGGAACAGACTGATCATAAATATAGCGGTCTTTTATATTTATAAGACCATCCCCATTTCTGTCAACATACGCGTGAATATCTTTCCACTTATCTGCAGTGGTAATTTGTCCGTCACCATTAATATCAATGTCAGCTTGCTGTCCCACTTGAATGACCGCTCCATTCTCGTCATATATTTGTTCATACAATAAAAAGGAGAAGGTTGGATATCCTACACGATGCACTTGTACCGTATTTCCAATTCCCCCAGAGATTCCTCCCACCTGAACTCCAACAGCATCTGGGTCGTCAATTTGTGATAATTTCACTACTCGGTTAATATTATGTGATGCATTTGCCATCAAATCTAATCGAGCGTTTTTAGTAGCAAATAACCCTGCATTTATTGACAGTTCAATACCTTGGTTGCTCATGCTACCCACATTGGTTAAAATTTCGTTGGTAAAGTTTGTTCCCGCAGCAACAGGAACCACAGCAAGTAAATCTGTCGTTAATTTTTGATAAACATCTATTGAACCAGAAAATCTGTCTTTCAAAATACCAAAATCTATACCTATGTTGTATGAAGTGGTAGTTTCCCAACGTAAATTAGCGTCAAAACCTGAAGGTCTGTATACAAGTAACGTGTCTGGTCCAAAGATGTATTGAGCCGTTTGTCCACCGACAAAGTAATTCGAAATATATGCGTAATCTCCGATACCATCTTGCTGACCTGTTATCCCATAACCAGCGCGAAGTTTCAACATGTTAAGTTGTTTGAACTCTTTTAAGAATGGTTCATCCGATATCACCCATGCCGCAGAAACTGCAGGAAATAAGCCCCAACGTGTTTCCGGACTAAAACGGGATGAACCGTCATAGCGCAATGATGCGTTTATTACATAGCGATCCTTCAAGGTAATTATTCCTCGTGTATAGAAGGATAGCAAGGCATTTTTGGTGTAAAAAGGATTCGCTGCAGCAGGAAAAATAATTGAGTCTTGTATCTCATTGTAAGTAGGCCAATTAGGACTTGCACTATACCAATCTTGGTAACTATAACCAGCAGTAAGATCAATCAAGGCATTTCTGGTAAGCCCGGGTTTTCCGTTGTTATAATTTAAGTAGGCCTCAACCAACTTATTCCCTTTATTATTTCTATATTCACTGTATGATCCTTGGGAGAAATAACCGGAGGCAGAACTTGCAGGCGTAATTGTAAAACCAGATCCTTCCGCTTGATCTATTCCTCCATTCACCACCGCTTTTAAACCTTCAACGTTTGGAATTTTTACCGTCACCTTAGCGTTTCCGATGTATCTCCACACATCGCTTTTATCTTCTCTTTGCCACAATAAACCAACTGGATTTCTGGCCGACAACGTATTGGGTTTTCCGTTGTTATCTATCCATTCAAAATAACCTCCAAAAGTTGTGGTATCGGAATATACGGGTTGCGTAGGATCAAAATATGCTGCGCCTAATGCACCTCGGTTCGCAAAAAATGAACGTGTATTGACCAACTTACTATTCAGCTCGAGTTGTATCATGTCTTTGAGTAAGGAAGGTGTTAAACTTACAGACAAGGAATTTCGTTGAAATTGATCCCGCGTTAATACGCCATTTTCTAAGCGATTACCAAAAGATAACCTATAGGGCAATCCTTCAATTCCTCCGGTCAATGAAACATTATTATCCGTAACATAAGCAGGTCGAAACACTTCACGTTGCCAATCGGTATTTGCACTACCTAATAAGGCTTGTTGGGTAGGATTACCTCTTCGCATTACTAAATTTCTCAAGCTATCTCCACTCAATACATCGGCGTACTTCGCAACAGTTGATAAAGAATGTTTGGAATCGAAGATTACTTTTAAAGGAGTTTTTCCACTACTACCTTTTTTCGTAGTTATTAATATGACGCCATTTGCTGCGCGTGAACCATAAATTGCGGTTGCGGAAGCATCTTTTAGGACAACGAATGAGGCAATGTCATTTGGATTTATTAATGACAATGGGTTAGCCGAACCAGCAATTCCACCATTATCCAACGGGACACCATCCACAACTATAAGTGGATCATTACTCGCATTAATGGATGTACCACCGCGCAATCTTAATGTACTTCCTGAACCAGGAGCACCATCGTTTGTGTTGATTTTCAATCCGGAAACTTTACCCATGATTAGCTGTTCGGGTGTTGACATAGATCCCTGTGTAAAATTCTTTTCGTTAATAATGGTTGCCGAACCAGTTAAATCTTTGGTTCGGGTTGTACCATAACCAATTAAAACCACCTCATTCAAGCCTTTTGGATTCTTGTTGAAATTAAAATCAACGGTAACTGTTCCTCCTCTAAGTTCAATTTGTTCACTCAAGGATTCATAATCTATGAAGCGACAAGACAAAGTGTATGTCCCAGTCCCTGTTGCGGTAAATTTAAAAACCCCTTGATCATCTGTTCTTGCTCCAATATTTTTTCCTTCTAATACAACGGTGGCATTAAATACTGGCTTTCCCGAAGGATCTTTTACAGAGCCTGTAATTAAAGTAGATTGTGCGTTTCCTAACACAACCGTGAAAAGTATAATAAATACAGAACTTAAAATTTTCCTCATAGTTCGCATGTTTAGATAGTCCAAATATATCTTTTATTTTCTTAATGTCAAAATGACACAGAGAAATTTATTTCCAATGAAATTCTATTTCAGCTTTTTGGAGCATTGCTTCGGTCAATGGAATGGTAATTGTTCCATTTTCGGATAATTCAAAAGGAATTTTTTTAGTATTGAGTATAACCTTTGATGGTTGCTCATCACCTAAGTGTATCACTAAGGAACTTTGATTTACGAAGTGTTTTCCAGATGGTAAAACCGATGAGATGTTCAGTTGACCAATATTTTTCTTTCGATGGTATGAAAAATTCACAACCTGGAATTGACCCTTTTCGATTGTGCCAGCAGTGACTCCATCGTCTTCATACCAATTTCCAACGCTTTTTGAAAGCGCTTCATCCACATAGAAATGTACACTTACATCATTCGGATTATAGGATTCTGTTGAACTATACGTATTATTAGCCATTGGAATAAAAGCCCCTGAACGCACGAAGATGGGAATATGTTCTAAGGTATTTTCAACGGCTACATAATTTGGCAAAGAAGCACCTTTAACTCCTACTCTAACTTTTTTACCTGAATAAAAA
>JBIJBD010000001.1:0-59711 GCA_044345395.1 Crocinitomicaceae bacterium
GGCATGTCCCCAGTCGCGTTGTGCGTTTAAGTTACCCAAGTAAAGGGTATCCGATTGTCTCAAAGCAATTTTAGCAACTTCACGCGTAATTTTACGGGTCACAAACGTTTCACCTCGCTGCGGAGATTCATGATTGAATAAAATCCCATTGCATGCATACATTCCGTAAGCTTCGCGGTAGTTTACCGTAATCCAATACCCATATAATTTCGCAACTGCATACGGAGAACGCGGATAAAAGGGAGTAGTCTCCGATTGCGGAACTGCTTGCACAAGTCCATATAATTCAGAAGTTGAAGCCTGATAAATACGAGTTTTTTTGATTAAGCCTAAGATTCTCACGGCCTCAAGGATTCTCAGCGTCCCTATTCCATCCACATTAGCCACATATTCCGGGGAGTCGAAACTTACTTTTACGTGAGACATTGCTCCCAAATTGTAAATTTCATCCGGTTGAACTTCCTGAATGATTCGAATGAGGTTAGTAGAATCGGTCAAATCTCCATAATGCAAAACTAATTTTGGATTTGGGTTGTGCGGATCTTCGTACAGGTGATCAATTCGCTGGGTATTGATGCTTGATGCTCTTCGCTTGATACCGTGAACGGTGTATCCTTTTTTGAGAAGGAAGTCAGCGAGGTAAGCGCCGTCTTGTCCTGTGATACCGGTGATTAAGGCTATTTTACTCATTTTTTTTTAAACCTTTTAAAGTATGATTGGATTCTAAACTATCCAGAAACCAATTGTAGGTGATTTGAATTCCTTCTTCCAACTTAATTTTTGGTTCCCAACCTAGTTTTCTCAATTTGCTGCTATCCATTAGTTTTTTCGGCGTACCATTGGGCTTGCTTTTATCCCAGATGATATTTCCTTGATGCCCAATAATTTTTTGAACTAGCTCTGCTAGATTTTTTATGGTTAAGTCAGTTCCAAAACCTACGTTGAATAAATCGTCTTCCAAGTCATTTTCAAGAGCAAATAAAGTGGCAGCTGCCATATCATCCACATGCAAGAACTCTCTGTAGGGACTACCTGTTCCCCAAAGTGTGACATCGGAATTAGTTTCCTTCGCCTCATGAAACTTACGAATCATAGCTGGTAGTACGTGAGATCCGTTCAAGTCAAAATTATCGTTGAAGCCATATAAATTGGTAGGCATTAAACTTACCGCATTCAAACCCATTTGTTTTCTCGCAGCGCGACAAGCCATAATTCCTGAAATTTTAGCTACGGCATACCATTCGTTTGTCGGTTCAAGTGGTCCAGTAAGAAGATATTCTTCTTTCAATGGCTGCGGTGCCATTTTCGGATAAATGCACGAACTTCCCAAGAAAATGAATTGTCGTATCTTATTTTCAACTGCTGCTTGGATCAAGTTGTTTTGAATCAACATGTTCTGCATAATGAAATCATAAGGATAGGTATCGTTTGCCAATATCCCCCCAACTTTTGCCGCCGCATCAATAATTACTTCAATATTTTCGTCTTTAATAAATTCTAGAGTTTCCGCTTGATTGGTTAAATCAAGCTCGCTTCTATTTTTTAACACCAAATTCTGATATCCCACATTTTCAAGGCTACGCACCACGGCACTACCTACCATTCCTTTGTGTCCAGCGATGAAGATTTTTGAGGATTTTAGCATTGAGGGCTGGAAGCACTGACCGAAACGAAGTGGAGCGTCATGTGGTGAGGTTTAAGACTGAGGTTTGAGGTTTGAGATTGAGGGTTAAGACTGAGGGTTGAGGGTTAAGTATTCAGTTTCTTTACTATCAATTGTGGCTCGATAGATAGTTTAGAAAAGGCAAACCATTTTTTTCCTAAGTCTTTCAACGATGCCCCAATGTGATAAATATCCAAATCATCAATTATTAGGAATCGATCGTGAGCTTTACCGAAAGAGATCACTTCAATGGGTTCATATTGCTCATTAAATTTCTGAAGATCCAATTCTAATTGCTTCCTTATTTTTTGCGTAAATATCTGAGCCTTTACACCTCTTTTTCTTTTTGATAAGATTAATAATACATCTTCGTTCACGTAATTGTCAATCAAAACAAGTGAATGATTTGCTTTGCGAACGATACCCGAAACAAAATGAAATGCATCAAATATTTGTCCATCAAAAAAAATTCCTTCCTTGGGAGGAAGCGTTGTTTGAATTAGCGTTTCCAGTAATTGACCTTGTTGTACTACTTGCTTTTCGATTTTTTCCACTCTTTGCTGAATGGCATAGCCTTTAAGCAGGTAATCGCGGAGTACCTTTGTTGCCCAAATTCTAAATTGAGTTCCACGCTTAGATTTTATTCTGTATCCAACGGAAATAATAACATCGAGATTGTAGTAGGCAGTGTTGTATTTTTTTCCATCCGCCGCAGTTGTCAAGGAATACTTGACTGCTGAAGTTTTTTCTAATTCCTTTTCTTTGAAAATATTATTGATGTGCAAACTGATATTTTGCTTAGTTGAGTTGAAAAGTTCCAGTATCTGCGCCTGCGTAAGCCATACAGACTCATCTTCCACTCTTACTTCAATAAAAAGGTCAGATTGGCTATCTGGCAGGTAAGTAATTAGCTCGTGCATAGGTGGGCTGAGGGTTGAGACTAAAGTTTGAGGCTGAGGGTTGAGACTGAGGTTTGAGATTGAGGGTTAAGACTGAGGTTTGAGGTATAGGGTTAAGGGTTAAGTCTGAGGGTTAATGTATAATTGAAAATGTAAAATCGAAAATGTGTTTTATTAGGTGATTCAAAAGTTAAAAAATATTTACAGCGTATCTAATTGTAAAAATTTAGATAAATGTAATACAGATACGCCATTGTAAGAAGTGCCAGAATAATTATCGAGGGTTACCACAATTTTAGGGTAATTGTCTTTTACTTTCAATAAATTACCAAACTCTCTTTCAATGGTATTTTGTTCTTTAAGTGTAAGAGCAACTTGTATATATGTTATTTCGCTATTTTTTTTCGCTACAAAGTCGATTTCATGTGCTCCCCAAACTCCAACAGTAACATCGAAATTTAAATAAAGTAGGTGATTGTAAACAATATTTTCAATTATTTTACCTCTATCTTCTAGTCGATACCCCCATATAGCGTTTCTTATTCCTAAATTTTCAAAGTAATATTTTTCACCTATTTCAAACAAACGCTTTCCTTGAATATTGTATCTGTTGCACCCTAAAATAATAAAGGCATTTGTAAGGTGACTGATATAGCTTTGTACTTGGTTTGGCGCCATATTTATCTTTTGCGCCTTCAGAAAGTCACTAATACTTTTAGCTGAAAACAAACTACCTGTATTAGAGCTTAAAAACAATACTAATTTTTCTAAAAAACTCGAATTTCTTATATTAAATCTGTTTACTACGTCTCGATAAATTATGGTGCTATAAATATTTTTTAAATATTCGAAAACAATATCATCTTCAAGTGGTAAGTGTTTTAAATAAGGTAATCCACCAAATTTAATGTATTTTTCAAGCGCATCTTCACTTGCTGTTAGTGAATGAAATTCTAAGAATTCTAAGAAAGATAAACTGTAAACGACTTGTTCAATATATCGCCCGCTCAAATTTCCAGCTATATCACTTGATAGTAAATTTGCATTACTGCCCGTACAATAAATATCTAATTTTTCATTGAGCAGAAGAGATCGAAGTGCTATGTGAAAATCTTCAATATCCTGAATTTCATCAATAAACAAATAAGTCATGCCTGTTTTGGCACTATTTAGAGACACATATTCATTTAGGTCTTTTGCATTTTTGATGTTTGCATAGGCCAAATCTTCTTTATTAATGTATATTATTCGCGGATTTTCTTTTGTTTTTTGAATATGCTGAATTAGCTGATATAGCAGATAACTTTTACCAACCCTTCGCTGACCTACCAATACTTTTATAACCTGTTTGTCAATAAAAGGCTCTAAGGCATTGAGATATCTGTTTCGATGAATTATATGACTTGGAACACCTGTCAATTTCTATAGTTTAAATTATAGTAATATTAGTTTTACTACAAAGTTATAATTATAATTATATGTTTTGATTGTTTAATGAAAGGGTTGTTTTTTGTGTTGTACATTCTAAATTCTAAATTCTTAATTCTTTAAACAGTGTCCATAAAACTTTTCTCGACTTGATTAAATATAATTATTCCTAAAAACAAGACGCCGAAACTAAAAATGCTGGTGTATGCTAAGCCGCTCCAATCGAAAGATCCGATGCTGAAAAAGGCATAGCGGAAACTTTCCATAATGGGCGTAAGTGGGTTCATACTGATAATCGTATGTAATTTTCCTCCGGTGTAGCTCAAGGGGTAAATGATGGGCGTTGCGTACATTAAGAGTTGAATTCCAAAGGTTAATAAGAAACTCAAATCGCGGTATTTGGTGGTGAGTGCAGAGAAGATTATTCCTAGGCCTAGTCCCATAACTGCCATCAAGAGAATCAAATATGGAAGAATTAAAATGTGCATATTCACGTTTACTTGGATGTCTTTGGTAAAGATTTGATAAACCATTATTGCCAAGAACAGCAAAACCTGTATACCTAACTTAATGAGGTTCGAGATCACAATTGAAATCGGTGTTGCCAAGCGTGGGAAGTACACTTTTCCGAAAATACCGGCATTCGCTACAAAAGTATTGGAGGTTTTGTTGAAGCAATCGGAGAAGTAGTTCCAAAGCGTAATTCCAGATAGGTAGAACAAAATCGGATCAATGTTATCGGTTGGAATCTTTGCAATTTGGTTAAAAACGAAGAAAAAGGTTAGTGTCGTAAACAAGGGCTGAATGAATAACCAAATCGGTCCGAGAATCGTTTGTTTGTATTGAGAAACAAAATCACGTCGAACAAACAACATAATCAAATCGCGGTAACGCCACAACTCTTTAAGGTTGATGTCGAGCAAGGAACGCTTCGGGGATATTATTTCGGTCCAGGAGTCTTTCATTTTAGAATTTAGAAGTGAGAATTATGAAGTTAGAGGTTAGAAATTAGAAGTTTGAAGTTTGAAATTAGAATTTTGAAATTAGGAGGGAAATATGGATCGTGTTAAAATTTAACTTTTTGCCTTCATCCTTCTACATTCTGCTCTTTAAAT
This sequence comes from Crocinitomicaceae bacterium, assembly GCA_044345395.1. GTDB lineage: Bacteria > Bacteroidota > Bacteroidia > Flavobacteriales_D > Crocinitomicaceae > UBA952. The sequence continues at coordinate 5,106 of JBIJBD010000001.1, forward strand.
TCAGAATTCTAATTGGAGTTATTTAATCTTTTTTGCATTGTTTTTAAGGTTGAAACTGTAATTGCTGTGAGCTCATCTGCTTCTTTCAATAGATCATCAACGTTTTTCCAATCTTTTCTTTTTATTATTTCCAACCAAAAGCAGCATTCGTCAATTTCTTCGAGAACAATATTCATTTTCGAAATAAATTCTCTATCGCTCCTTCCTCTGCACGCAGCTCTGTAGTTTGCTCCGACAGATGTTGCAGAACGCGCAAGTTGATTGGTGACAATTTTCTTAGTTTGACTATATTCCATTTCCTCCACCAAGTTTATCACTTGTATTCCAAATTCAAATGTGCGAGATTTTAGGTCTTTTTTCAAAATGAAGGTAGAAGTTTGAAGGTTGAATTTAGAATTTTGATTTTAGAAGTTAGAGATTTGAAGCGTGACGGATTTCTGCATTCATCTTTCTAAATTCTGACTTCTGCATTCATCCTTCTGGATTCTAAATTCTAATCAACTCCTCCGCAATCCTTATCACACATTCATTTACATCGAATTGAGAACTGTTTACTCGAAATGCTTCTGCTGTTGGGGCTTCAAACGGGTCTGAAATCCCAGTAAAGTTTGAGATTTCTCCCGCACGTGCTTTTTTGTAAAGTCCTTTTGGGTCGCGTTGTTCGCAGGTAGCTAAATCGCATTCCACGTAAACGTCTAATAATCTTTCGTTTTTCAAAATTTCTTTGACTAGTGAGCGCTGTTCTTCGTACGGTGTAATCAAGGAAACCAAGACAATCATTCCCGCATCCGACATCAACTTGGCAACTTCAGCAACACGCCGAACGTTTTCCAAACGATCCACAGAAGAAAAACCTAAATCTTTGTTCAATCCTAATCGCGTGTTGTCGCCATCCAAGCAATAGGTGTGGTTGCCCATTTCAAACAATCTTTTCTCCAAAGCATTGGCAATCGTGGATTTACCAGATCCTGATAATCCGTACAACCAAACCACAGCAGATTCATGGCCGTTGTGTGCAGTTCGATGCGCTTTAGTTATCGTGAAATTTTGCCTTGGTTGCACTTGCTTTTTCTTACGGCTTCGCCATTCTCAGTCACAGTCATTTTTTGAAAAATGCTGCGGTGAGTAGTAGGTAGTGTATGTCAAAAAACCAATTAATTCTTGCTCCAGAGCAGTAAAATCGGTTCTTCGTGTTGTAGTTTATAGTTTTCTAGCTCAACTTGATTCATTACGAGGTAACGAATTTTTCGTTGCACTAAATCTTCTGCTTTTTCAATTAATTCTGTTAAATACGCTTTGTCCACTTTCCCAACGAGGATAACATCGATGATTCCCGAGTCGCGCCCTTTTGCGTAATCGCCTATCAAATAAGCGTTTTCCACATCCCCTAAGCGTTGAATCACCCACTCGATGATGGAATCCAAGCCTGTCATTTTCGAAACGATGCTTCTAATTTCAGGAAATAAGGGGTGAGACTGCTTTGCTTTATACTTCACCACGTTGCCAACAGCTTCACTTTCAAGGATTCCGGCTTCGGTCAAACGGTTCAATTCCACTCGAACGGCATTGGTACTTTCCCCAAATTCATCGGCTAATTGACGCAAATAGGCTTTCATCGTTGGATTAAGAAAAAACTTCACCAACAGCCGAATTCTTGTTTTTGATGTGATCAGCGCGTCTAACATTGAGTAACAAATTTACTCGGTTTGGTTAGAAAGTACAAATAAAATATTCATCAAATCCTTGTTAATATTCAAAAAGCCATGAAATAAATTTTCACTTAATACAACACTTCTTTCGTTATTTAGGCATAATGTCTTACTTTTGCACTCCCACTTTCGACCGAGTGAGGGAAAGAAAACCAAAGAAAGGAGAGGTGTCCGAGTGGTTGAAGGAGCACGCCTGGAAAGTGTGTATAGGCCTAAAGCTTATCGAGGGTTCGAATCCCTCTCTCTCCGCCAAGTCCACTAAAAGCTAGCTGTTAGGCTGGCTTTTTTGTTTAAAGCGCGTCGAAAGCTTGCTTAAGTAAGTTTTGAAAAACAAAAAAGGCTTAAAGTTGCGAAGCTGTTTGACTTTACGTGGACTCGAAGCTAAACCCATTTGGGCTCACGAGCGCAGCGAGTAATCCCATATTTCCTTTTGCCCTTCCACTCTGACGGAGTTTAATACTCATCAGAGTCCTTTCTTCCTCCCTTTGAGGGAGGACCGAGGAGGGTGACAATCTAGAAGTTAGAAATAATTTCACCTCTACCTGACGGAATTTAATACTCGTCAGAGTCCTCATCCCCCTCGATCCCCCTTCGAAGGGGGAGGTGTTTTTTCTTCCTCCCTTTGAGGGAGGACCGAGGAGGGTCACAAAGAAGTAGTAGACATATTCAATACAAAAACCCAAACAACCAAAGCGGTATTTTTTCCTGAAAGCCAATTTCGATGTCGTCTGCGGCGATAAAAGCGTTTTGTAATTCTTTAATCTGATCTTTGGATTTGTGTTTTCCTCCAATTTCAAATGTGAGTTCACGGTTGATTTTGAAATCGCCAACATCTGTGTATTCAACCAAATGTTTGTGAGCGAGTTGATTTGCAAAAAACGTTTCTCTAACATGACCAATTTGTACATTTTGCGGCGCAATAGTATGGAGTAAATTAGTATTATCTAGGTATAACTTATCAGGTTTTTGCAAGCGCGTGATTCCTTTCGCATCTTTGAAAAGTTGCATGGTTAACCCACTTTCTTCCAAATAGTGGAAATAGGAAATCAATGTATTCCGATTGATTCCAATGCGTTCGGCTAACTTTGTTACATTCGGTTTAAAAGGAACAGAAGAGGAAATAACCAACAACAATTGTTTTAATTTTATGATATACGAAGGATCTACTTGACGCAAAGTAGGTAATTCAATTTCCAAAATAAAATTCACAATTTCTTCCAAACGTTGATCATAGGTGTTCGGATTCTCACGAAAAAAAGGATAATAACCTGTTTTAAGGTATTGAGAAAAATATTTAATGGGTTGGATTTTCTGAACAATTTCTGAAGCGATATCTAAGTGGTTCTCGATGATTTCATTTAGCATCAGTGAACTGAATATAAAACCATGTTCTAAATTGAGGTATTCTCTAAATGAAAGTCCTTGCATGGAATACATAACTGCTCTTCTACTCAAATCAGCCCGCGCATTTAAAATCTCCAGTAACGATGACCCTGTAAATACAATTTGTACTTCCGGAAAGTCGTCGTAAATATTCTTCAATTCTTGTGCCCAATTAGGATATTTGTGAATTTCATCGATGAATAATTTCTTCCCTCCACGTTTCACGAAATCGTCTACAAAATCAACTAGGTTTTGTGAGCTGAACCATATGTTGTCGAGTGAAATGTACAATGCGGATTCGTCATTAGCGTGATTTACTTTCAAGTATTGTAGTAAAATGGTTGTTTTACCAATTCCCCGTGGTCCACGAAGTCCAATTAACCGATCTGTCCAGTCTATTTCAGAGAAAATATTTCTTGTAAAGTTTACTTGAATTGAAGCTAATTTTTTCCGATATCGTTCAACTAAAATTTCCATTTGTCAATATATTAGTCAAATATACGTATAAATGATTGTTTAACAAATCATAAAATACTTTTTATAGTTATTATATTAACTATTATATAGTTTTATCGCTTAATAGATTAAGTATTTTATAGATAAATTACTTCTGAGTTATACTGATATTTGGATCAATGACCTGTAATTTGATTTTTTTAGAATCGAAATGTGACTGAGTATATCCTTTTTCAATACAAAAACCCAGACAACCAAAGCGGTATCTTTTGTTAGAGACTAAAATCGAAGTGGTTAATTACTTATTAGGTTGAATACGAAGTAAGTTCCCGAAATACACATGTTTTTCAGTTGTGGATTCCATGTAAAGCTCCGAAAGGTCGCAATTTCTCTCTGGAAAATAACAAGCGGCCAATTCCTCCAATAGTTCGAAAGTGACCATCGGGCTATAGGTATTCATCACCAATCGGCCTTTTGGCGATAAAATAGCCGCTGCGGTGCTCATTAATTGATCCACATTATCTTCTAATTTCCACTTCTCCCCTTTCGCACCAATACCCCAAGCGGGAGGATCCATTACAATCACATCGTATTGATTACCTCGTTTTTCTTCACGTTGTGCAAACTTTAAGGCATCTTCGTGCACCCATCGAATGTTAAGCAATCTACTGCTTTCCATGTTCTCACGCGCCCACGATAAGATTGGTTTCACAGCATCTACATGGGTGGTTTCTGCCCCTTTCCAGCGAGCTATACACGACATCGCACCGGTGTAGGCGAATAGATTCAGTATTTTCTCCTCCGATTGAAGTGAATCCTTAACCCAATCCCAATTGCATCGTTGCTCAGGAAAAATACCCACGTGTTTGAATGCCGTAAGCTCCAACTTAAAAAGCAATTTTTCATACTTAATTTGCCAATTACTCGGTGTATTCGGCTGCAAGGCTTTCCATTTACCTTTAGTTCCATTGGTTTCAACAAATTCCCAATGGGCTTTTTTTCTCCACTCTGTGAACGGTTGAACGCTTTGGAAATATGCTTGCAGCTCTGGACGAATGGTAATTATTTTTCCCCAACGCTCTAATTTCTTTCCTCCGCCTGCGTCGATCAGTTCGTAATCCTCCCAAGATGTTGTGTAAGTTCGTGGATGTGACATTCATGCAAAGATAAGGATTAGGAAGTCCTATTCGTGATTTCCTTTCCTGAAATTCTAGTTGGCGAATTGATCTTGAAATAAAATTCTCTTGGTTGCTGTAAGATTTATAAAAATTGGCGTATCTTTAGGATAAATCTTAAACTCATGAAAAAATTAGCATTTATCTTCTTGTTTGGTTTGTTTGCCTTTTCTCTATCGGCACAACGTCTTATGAATGGTTCCAGAAGCACCGTTGGGTATATTGAAAATGGCCGTGTGATGAACAGCTCCCGAAGTACCATTGGATACATCGACGGAGAACGTATAATGAATAGCTCAAGAAGTACCATCGGCTATTTTGATGGAGAACGCGTAATGAACAGCTCCCGAAGCACAATCGGATACATTGACGGGGATCGCGTGATGAATGGATCGAGAAGTACTATAGGTTATGTAGACGGAGAACGTGTAATGAATGGCTCAAGAAGTACTATTGGTTACACTGACGGAATACGTCGTAGTGAAGCCGCCCTATTTTTCTTCTTTTTCTTCTATTAAATTTTTCGAAAATAAATTTTACAATTCTATTGGTAACTTTGTGCAAAATCCTAATGCATGAAATACCTCATTGGCTTATTGGTAGTCTCTTTGCTTTTACTTAGTTGTGGGGATGAAAAGCCTACTCCACCTCAGCTTCAAGTAGAACAAAAAACAGCAATCGAAGGTCAGTTACGTAGAATTCTTGCCCTTAACCTTAATGATTCTGTGCGAGATTTTGAGGTGAGTTCTACTGACGGTGATTCACTCTATTCAGGAATTGATTGGGTAAAATTTGATAAACGCATTAAAGAATTAGCTAAAGATTCGTTGTTTTCAATTACCTTCCTTGATGAATATAAAACAATAGCGTTTGGTATCAATCTTAGTCTCAAAAACAAAGAAATTGAATATAATGTCGGCGATGTAAATCCGTTTTTTGATGCAAATGTTTGGTGCGATTGCCAAGACTACCAGGGTTGGGAAAAACGCTTTAGGATATCAACACTTCGGTTTATTGAAGGGCAAGCAGTCGTGTATTTTTCTATTGGAAAAGGAACAAGTATTGAAGCAAAGTTTATCAAGGTCGGAACTAAATGGCGCTGCACTAGTTGGTCAACCATAAAATTACCCTAGGAAATTATTTTATCAATATACTGCAGCAAAGGTTCTTTTCCAAACGAAGACTCACTCGAAGTTGTAAAAACTGGAGGCATTTCTTCCCATTGCTTGAGCATTTCTTTTTTGTAGGCAGCCAAGTTTTTTTGTAATGCCGAACTCGAAAGTTTATCAATTTTAGTAAAAACCATTGAAAAGGGCAATTGTCTTTCACCACACCAAGTCATAAATTCCAAATCTATTTTTTGGGGCTCGAGTCGTGCATCTAATAAGACAAATGTATTCTGCAATACTTGCCTTTTTGCTAAGTATTCTGCGATGAATTTCTCCCATTTTGAGCGGTTCGATTTCGCTGATTTGGCATACCCATAACCCGGCAAATCGACCAAATACCATTTTTCATTGATTAAAAAATGATTGATGAGTTGGGTTTTTCCAGGTGTTCCGGAAGTTTTTGCCAAATTTTTCTTACCTGTTAACATATTGATAAGCGAGGATTTGCCCACGTTACTTCTTCCGATAAACGCAAATTCTGGCAAACCATCTGTGGGGCATTTAGAAACTTCTGTATTTGAAATGATAAATTCGGCTGATTTAATAATCATGAGACAAATTTACGTGATAAAGTGCAAGTTACGTGAACAAATTTATAACATACTTGTTTTAGAGGTCATTAAGCATGGCAGAGTATAAAATTAAAGACGTTGAAATACTAACAGGTATAAAAGCCCACACGCTTCGTATTTGGGAAAAGCGCTATGGAATCTTGGTGCCAGAACGTACAGATACGCAAATTCGCACCTACACCGATGATGAATTGAGTTTTTTGTTGAACATTAGTTTACTCAATAAACACGGAATAAAAATCTCTAAAATTGCGGCACTTTCTAAAAATGATATCGCTAAGAAAGTTTGGGATTTGCATAGCATAAGTGTTCTCGACACGAGTGGCGAGCAATTCGTACTTGCACTTATCGAAATGGATGAGCGGCTATTTACACACACTCTGCAAGCAGTAATCAATGAAGTAGGTTTAGAGAAAGCCTTTACTGACCATCTCATTCCTTTTTTGGAACGCATTGGCGTCATGTTTTTAGTGGGTAGTATCAATCCTGCGCAGGAGCATTTTATGTCAAATGTTATTCGACAGAAGGTAATTGCAGAAATTGACAAATTACCTATCCCACCTGTTGATGATAACCCTGTACTGTTGTTTTTACCTGAGCACGAATGGCATGAGTTGGGGTTGCTTTTTTACCAATATTTATTGAGACGAGAAGGTATTAGTACCTTTTACTTGGGTCAAAGTTTACCCTATGACTCTTTGGTTAAATGCATCAACTTACTTCATCCAAAAGTTATTATTAGTTCTTGGTTAACCGCAGTTGACGAGGCATTTATTCGCAATTACTTCGAGAAACTGCAAAAAGATGCGCCCGACGCATTAATTTGTTCGGGAGGTGCACAAATTAAAATGCACCTTAAAAAGTTACCTAAAAGTGTGATGCCTATTCAAAAAGCCATCGAAATATTGCAATTCGTTCGCTAAATTACTAGGTTAATTATTTTTCCTGGAACAATGATGCATTTCTTGGGTTTTTTTCCTTCCAACCATTTCATTGTATCGCTGTGAGCTAAGGTAGCCTCTTCTATTTGTTGAAGTGTTAATTCCAAGGGTAAGGTTAATTTAAAACGCATCTTTCCGTTGAAGGAAACTGGATAGTCATAGGACGATTCTATCAATCGCTTTTCGTCAAAATCAGGATATTTAGCGGTAGTTAAACTGCCTGCTTTGTGTCCCAATTTCTCCCATATTTCCTCAGTAATATGAGGTGCATAAGGTGCCATCAATATAGTTAATTGCTCTAACACATGACGATTCGAACACTTTTGATCGGATAATTCATTTACACAAATCATAAAACTAGAAACACCCGTATTAAACGAAAACCGATCTAAATCGTCTCTCAATTTTTTAATTGTTTTATGCAAAGTCTTCATTGCCTCTTGACTTGGTTCCGCCTCCGAAATCTCGAAATTCCCATTGGCATGAAATAAACGCCAATATTTCTTCAAAAAGCTGTGAACACCCGTAATCCCTTTTGTATCCCATGGCTTTGTCTGCTCCAAAGGACCTAAGAACATCTCGTACATGCGCAGGGTGTCGGAACCAAATTTTTCTACCAATTCATCCGGGGTTTGCACATTATATTTCGATTTTGACATTTTTTCAACTTCTACACCACAGAGATAGGTGCCATCTGTTTCACATACAAATACTGCATCTGCATATTCTGGTCGCCACTTTCGAAATGCGTTTATATCCAATTTATCATTTTCCACCAACGAAATATCTACGTGGATAGGTACACAATTAAATTTATCTTTTAATGAATAAGAGACAAATTTGTTTTCACCAATTACGAGGTATACAAAACTGCTTCGACCCAAAATCATCCCTTGATTAATCATTTTTTTAAACGGTTCATGAAAGGGTATATATCCACGATCAAAGAGAAACTTCGTCCAAAATCGGGCATAAAGAAGATGGCCTGTCGCATGCTCTGATCCGCCAATATAGAGGTCAACATTCTGCCAATAATTTACACTTTCTTTACCCACAAATTCATTGGTGTTTTTAGGATCTAAATAGCGAAGAAAATACCAAGAACTCCCTGCCCAACCCGGCATTGTAGAGAGTTCATATTCATAGGTATTTCGGTATTTCCAATTTTCGGCGCGCGCTAGAGGCGGTTCACCATCTTCTGTTGGTAGGTACTTGTCAACTTCCGGTAACGTAAGCGGTAATTCATTATTTTCTAAGGGAAACGGTGTACCCTCTTGATAATAAATAGGAATAGGCTCTCCCCAATAGCGTTGACGACCAAAAACAGCATCACGCAACCGGTAGTTAACACGTCCTTTTCCAAAATTATGTCGAGAAATTTCAGCTATAGCGGAAGATATTGCTTGTTTCACGGTAAGGCCATTCAAAAATTCCGAATTCGTTAGGGAACCTTCCTTTTCCACCCAAGCTGCGTTTTCTATATCGTGCAGTTCATTGGTGGGGATTATAACTTGCTTAGATGGTATATTAAAATATTTTGCGAACTTAAAATCCCGTTCATCATGAGCAGGAACAGCCATCACTGCACCAGTACCGTATCCTACCAAAACATAGTCTCCCACCCAAATGGGAATTCGTTCTTTGGTAAATGGATGTTGAACATATGCCCCAGTAAATACACCACTAATGGTGTTAACGTCTGCTTGCCGTTCTCTCTCGCTTCGATTTTTAGCTTTTTCAACGTAAGCACTAACAGCTGGTAATTGTGCAGATGTAGTAATTTTAACTACTAATTCATGCTCCGGCGCTAAAGTCACAAAAGAAACGCCGAAGATCGTGTCGGGGCGCGTGGTGAACACCTCTATAAAAGTAGAATTTTCCTGTCCCTCATTTTCTATACAAATTGGGAAAAAGATGGAGCATCCCTCGCTCCTGCCTATCCAATTTCGTTGTGTTTCTTTAATACTTTCAGACCATTCAATGCCATCGAGTCCATCCAACAAACGTTGTGCATATGCGGTGATACGCATACTCCATTGTTTCATTAATTTTCGCTCTACCGGGTGGCCGCCACGCTCTGAAACGCCATTAATTACCTCATCATTAGCCAAAACAGTTCCCAATGCAGCACACCAATTTACATAAGACTCCCCAAGGTACGCCAAACGGAAATTCATGAGAATATCAAGTTGTTTCTTTTCATCAAAATTTTTCCAATCGGATGCACTGAATGGCGATATATTTTTTTCGATATCACCCGTTAGCATGTCAAGACTCACACCGCTTGATCCTTCCGTTTCGAAAATCTCAACAAGCGTATGAATATCTTCCGCGCTATTTGATTTAGGATTATACCACGAATTAAATAATTTGATAAAAATCCATTGTGTCCATCGATAATAATCGGGGGACGACGTACGAACCTCTCTACTCCAATCGTATGAGAAACCCATTTTATCTAGTTGATCTCGGTAACGCGAAATATTCTGTTCGGTAGTTACTGCAGGATGCTGTCCTGTTTGAATAGCATATTGCTCTGCGGGTAACCCAAAAGAATCAAATCCCATAGGATGCAGTACATTGTATCCTTCCAGTTTTTTATACCGTGAGAAGATATCGGATGCAATATACCCAAGTGGGTGACCAACATGAAGTCCCGCACCCGAAGGATAGGGAAACATGTCTAAAACATAATATTTAGGTTTTGTTGGGTCTTTAGTAACCTTATAGGTTTCATTTATTGCCCAAAACTTCCGCCATTTTGCCTCTATCGCCTTAAACTCGTATTCCATTCATCCTAATTTGAAGCAAAGATAAGGATTCAGGTGAAAGATAAACCCTTACTTTTTTTGCCAATAGAGGTTCAGTTGACCCTTTTCAGCGTATACGTAAGATTTCTTTTTTCGGCAATAAACAACAGGGGCATTAAAATCTTGTTTGATAATTTGCAAGTATTTATAGACCATTCGCTCTGAAATTTCTAATTTTTCAGAAATCACCAAGGCATTTCCAGTTTTCTCTTCCGTAATTAAATTAATTAACTTCTGTATCGTGTGAATTCTCATTAGTGGAAAGTTGCGTAAATTAACCTAAGAATACTGAAATATACATTCAGTTACATTTTTAGCGCTTTTTTTTCCACTCCCAAGTTAAATTTCCTGACTCCGTAAAATAATATGTTTTTCTATACCTACTGTAACGTACCGGAGCTTTTAATTCTTTTTTAATACACTTCACATAGAGGTAAATAGACCGTTCTGATGTTCCTATTTTAGTTGCCGATTCTTGTGGTGTTCCTGTTCTTTCCTTTTCGATTAAGTGAATAAAATGTTTTAATTTTGCTATATTCATAAACAGGTATTTGATTATTTTTTGTGCAAATATATACATATGTGTATTACAACAAACGGAAAATAAAAAATAATCCTGCAAGCAACCAAATGAGATTATCGTAGGCATAATTTGACTTAACAACGCAGCGTTCGATGAAAAGCCAACTAATTAAATAAAGAGCCCCTATAATAGCACCGTCGACTACATGCACTGAAACTGAAAAAAAAACCACTGCCAAAAACGCTAGTAAAAATGATCCGCGCTTTGCATTCTTTACACCAAAACGGTTAGGAAATGTTCGCCATTCCCGTGGATCAATTTCCTTATCTTTTATATCAGAAAGAATTGCCAAATGAGCAAAATAGAAGAAAAATCCAATTCTAAAATATGTATCAGATGGGTAATCATGTATTACCGAAGAGGGAAAAATAATTAGAACAAATGTCCAAGCGCTAGCGACAAAAAATGCTTTTGTATAAGGGATTTTTCGAATAGTAAATTGTTGAAAAGGAGATAAATAACCAACTGTTAGTATGACAACCAATAGACTATAAACATCAAATGAATTGTAGAAGGTTGTATATGCTAAATAACCTAGTAGAAACAACTGTATACCAAGTAATAGCAGCATTAACCTTACTGATTTCTCTTGCCAAATTGCCCAATCAATAGGTAATTGCTCGAACTTCCACTTAATTAAACGATGTAATCCATAGATAAAAAAAACAGCCGAAAATACAAATACACCCCACGCTATGTAATCTATAGGATTATTAACGAAAACCATTGACAAAAAAGCAGCTGACAAACCCAATAAGAAATTGGAATTCACTACATGAATCAAAAGCTTATGCATTCGATAATAATGCGTTCAACACCTTTGAAACAGGGATTTGCTCTATACACAAACAATTTTTTCTTTTTCTACAGTTCGGGCAATTTTCATCAAATGTTATCCAGGTGCTGTTCTTTCCGAGTGCATGCCATCTACCTGGGTGAATTGGTCTTTTCTCCGAAAATAAACCAACAGCTCGTATTCCGCAAAATCCAGCCAAGTGATAAGGACCTGTTGAGCATGCGACTAGGCCATTGACTTTACTAATCAATAAAATCAATTGCGCCAATGAAAGATGACCTGATGTGTCAACTACCAACGGATGACTGGGTAACATTTGTCGAAAAAAATTACCCTCTTCTTTTGTACCTGTAAATAGCACAGGAATTTGACGTTTTATCAATTCAACAGTCAAAGAAAGATAAGATTCAACGGGCCACTCCAATGCACTTCCCTTGGACTTTGGATGTAAAATAATTGCCTTTTTTAAATCGATGGTCGAGAGAATCTCGGGTAATTCGATCGGTTTTACTTGAAAATACCGGGTATATTGTTGAAGCGCTTGTAATTCTGGAATCGTTGACAAGCCGAGGGGCTTCAGTAGATTGAAATTCAATTGTGCTTCATGTAACTCTGATTTTTTTCGTGTGAAACTTACCCGTTTATTGCATGTAAGTAAATGAAACGCGCGGTGAGAGGTTCCAATGCGCAAAGGTACTTTAGCCTTTTTTGCCAAAGAGGCAATGATTTTATTTGGAAATACATGTAGAATAGCATCTGCTTGTAATAGCGCTATTCGCTGACTTGTTGGCAGATTTAGCAATTCCTCTTCCGAGAGAAATTCATCAATTATTGTATAGGCCTCGGAAATTTGACGCGTATATTCCTTTCCCAAAAAAATAATTTTTAATGTTGGAAATCTCTCCTTTAGCCAAGCACAAACAGGCAATGTAAGAAGAACATCACCGATACTATCTGTTCGGGAAACGATGATCTTATTCACGTTCTTTTTTTATTATTTTTCTTAATTCCTGGTATTTCAACGCATTTGATTTAGCGCTGATATACGCAATATGCCAACCGGCTATTCCATCCAAAATGCCCAATTTAAATATATACATTGAAAAAAATCGCGATATTGAACGCAAGTAAGGACTTAAAAAAGATGCCTTTCTTCCCTGTTCGGCATATTTTTTTGCAGTAAGTATAGAGTATTTATTTGCTCTTTCTAGGTGTTGCTCCCGAGATGTATAGGAAAAATGGTGTAATCTTCCATTCACTTTACTAACTTTCAAATAATGAGGTACAAGTAACTCTTCGTGAACGATTTCATGATTCCATTTCACCAGTTCTTTAGGAAATATTCGAATTTTCCAGTCTGGATTCCAACCTGAAAAATAAATCCATTTACCACAATAATTTGTAAGGCGATTAAGTAAATAAACTCCGTTGAAACCCGATACTTTCAGGCGATAAATATCCTCAATCATTTCTGCATCGAGGCATTCATCAGCATCAAGAGATAAAATATAAGGGTAACTCGCCAACGCATTGCCAGCATTTTTAGTTTCCGAATAACCCTTCCATTCAGTAGAAATAAATCTCACGGGAAAAGTTTTACAAATCTCTTCAGTTCTATCTGTTGAATGCGAATCCATTACAATAACTTCATCGGCAATTGAGCGCACGGATTCTAAACAACGTGCGATGTGTTGTTCTTCATTATAGGTGATAATGACTATTGAAAGTTTATTGGACAGCATTACACTAATTTGACACTTTTCCAGACAGCTTGTATTTCTCTGAGAAAGTGAGTCCAACTAGTGGTAGATGGAGCATCTACATAACCACTAATACAAATAATTTTTTTCGTGCGCGGATGTACAAAATGGAAAGCCCAAAATGCGCCACCCGTTGTATGCATTTTTTTTCCCACGAAATGAAACATACCACGCATTTCAAGACCGCTAACCGAACCATCAACATTCGTCGTTTTTGTCATTTCTGGATAGACTAATTTAACATATTGGGTGCCCATATACAAACCTTCCGTTTCATGAGGGACATTGTAACGTAACATTGTATCCCTTGCACGCAGGAGGCTTTCCAAAGTTAATTGACTAGAATCTATGAAGTCATATTGATAAATCATGACACCCTCCCAAATAGTTCCAACGTCTTGTTTACCAATATTGGGAAACTCAATAGGCCTTGAAGCAGGTGGAAATTCAATCCTGTAAAAATTCTTATTTGATGATACAATACCTGATCCATCGGGAAGTTGCACATCTATACCAAAGGTTTGCTTTACATTTTGCTGAACGTGAGAGTTTTCCTCTTCTGAAAATCGCGCAATCAACCGCTTCCATTCGCTTTGATCAAAGTAATCGTGTGCTTTATCCATTGTTTTACTCTTTAGTAAATCAATGAGCTGTTTTTTATCTTTTGCATTGATCTCCATGATCGCTTGATCGTATGCCCAAGCATCCTTAATCACATTCAATTCAGCCGTTTTTTTTCCGTAGCCAGGGACGATGTTTATGACAAGAACATTTCGGTGTCTTTTAATTCCACCATCAAAGGTGGTATGATTTCTATGCACCAATTCAAAGGTGGAAACATCAGGAAAATACGGCATAATGAAGCGCGTCATCGAGGAATCTAATGCTTTTTTTATTTCGGGAGATTCCCAAATTTCGTCATCGGCAACGATTAACAATTCCCCAATTTTTCCTGTAACTTGAAGCCCGTCATCTTTATATCGACCACATGAAAGTAAAAGAAATATCGAGGATAGAACGGTTAATATTCTCATTTTACTCTTAATTTTTGTCCCACTTGAATTCTATTGACCTTGACACCAGGATTTAATTTCTGTAGTTGACTAATTGTTAAATTATGTTTTTGAGCTATCCTACTGAAATTATCACCGGATCTTACCGAGTAATATTTCTTCTTTGGAGGAGGAGGTTTTACAGGCGTTGAATTTTGTTGGGTTTGGGTGGTTTGATTCTGTGCAACAACTTCATCACTGAAAACTTTTAATTTTTGTCCGACATATAAATTTGTCGTTCGTAGTGCATTCCATTCCATAATTTGCTGTATAGTTACATTGAATTTCAATGAAATAGTTTTCAGGTTATCTCCAGGTTTAACCTTGTAATATTGCAAATTTTTAGAAGGGATTTTGGTTGAATCAATACTTCCCGGTTCAATAATAAGTTGTGTCGTATCACTCGGCACAAATGAATTGGTGTCTTTCTGAACAGGTGTTACTAGAGGTTCTGGATTGTAGATACTTTTCTCCAACGCATAAAGTGAATCCTCCATGCCAACCAATAAGGTAATTTGTGCAAATGGACCAGTTAAACACTTTGCAGGTTTTGCTTTAGGTATATAAGTGGTTTTATACACTGGATTTAACGACTTTATCTCTTCCAAATCCCAACCAATCAGTTTAGCAACAGTATTCATATGGATTGCCTGTTTAAGGCACATCGTATCTAATTCTGCGTTATGAACCTTGGCCTCTAGTGGAATTATATTATGTTCCGCATGATAGGTCATTAAATAGGCTGCCGCTATGAAATTTGGCACATACCCTTGAGTTTCTGTAGGTAGAAAAGGTCTTACCGCCCAATAGGTTGATTTATTTCCTGATTTTCGAATGGCTTTATTTACGGTACCTGGACCTGCATTATAGGCTGCTAGAGCCAAATTCCAATCGCCGTATATGCCGTACAACTGACGAAGGTACCGACATGCCGCATCTGTTGACTTTTCAGGGTCCATGCGTTCATCGATATAAGAATTTTCTTCCAAGCCAAAATATAAGCCCGTTTTATACATAAATTGCCACAAACCCAATGCACCAGCTTTTGATTTAATTTGCGGACGAAGGCCACTTTCGATTACACTTAAAAAACGTAACTCAATCGGTAATCCATATTCAGCTAGTTTTTCGCGATACATATCGAAATAAAGGGCTGAGCGCCCCATGGCTATTCGAATAAAACTCCTTCTTTCTCGCGCAAAAAACCGAATGGTTGAAATGGTAGCTTGATTGCACTCCAAATGAAAAGGTGTCATTTCGTTCATTTTTTGCAATCGCTCGCAAATTTGTTCATCTGAAAAACTCGGGATTTCGCCCGGTTCATATTTTAGGGCACTGATAATGGAATCATACCGAAGATCGTTTGTATAATCGGCATAAAACAACTTTAACGATTGCTCTACTGTATTTAAAAAAGCCTCTCCTTTTAGCGAATCTGAAGGTTTGCGTAGATGTGCTGGTTTTTGGGCAACTCCAAGGAAAGTGCTAGCTATTAAAACGAGTAAAATGCTCCATTTCATAGTTCTTTCTCAAGTTTTTTAGCAAAATTCAAAAGGAAGGCATCATTAAAATTTTCAGCCATTAATTGTAATCCATAGGGAAGGCCATTTGTGTGAGTTTTCCATGGTAAGCTCAGAGCAGGATTTCCTGCTAGATTGGCGTGTACCGTAAAAATATCTTGTAAATACATTTGTATTGGATCAGAAATCGCATGCAAAGCAAAAGCCGTACCAGGAGTTGTTGGCATTATGATGGCATCACATGTGGCCAATATTTCTTTCGTTTTCAATTGAATAAGCCTCCGTACTTGTTGTGCCTTAGCATAATAGGCATCGTAATAGCCATGAGAAAGCACAAATGTACCCGCCATAATCCGCCGTTTGACCTCTTTTCCAAAGCCTTCGGATCTTGATTTCGTATAAGTCTCTTCTACACCTTTTGCCTCGTTGCTTCGATATCCAAAATGCACCCCATCAAATCTTGATAAATTGGAAGAAGCCTCCGCTGTTGATAACACATAATATGTCGGCACCAATTGTTCCATTAATGGAAAACTAAATTCTTCAATGATGTAACCTGTGCTTTTTAACTTTTCTATGGTTAAAAGCAAGGCGTTTTTTACCTCAGGATCTAACCCAGGGTGATGCATATATTCTGAAATAATGGCAAGTCTACCTTTTTCAGTTGTGTAATGGTCCCAATTTTTAGAAGAAGAGGTACTATCTAACGGATCTTTTCCTGACATTAATTGGGTCACAAGTTCAATGTCTTCTAACGAATTTGCAAAAGGGCCAATTTGATCGAATGACGAAGCATAAGCAATCAAACCATAACGACTCACACGGCCATAAGAAGGCTTAAATCCATAGGTTCTGGTCCATGAAGCCGGTTGGCGAATAGAACCACCTGTATCACTTCCTAAGGAAAAGGTACACAATCTTGCAGATACTGCCACTGCAGATCCTCCTGAGGATCCTCCTGGGACTTTATCTTCGTCTAAATTATTTTTAACAGGCCCGTAATATGATGTCTCATTGGAACTACCCATCGCAAATTCATCACAGTTCAAGCGACCAATGACAATGACATCCTCATCGATTAATCGTTGCAAAGCGGTTGCGGTATAAAGCGATTCAAATCCTCCTAATATTTTTGAGGACGCCGAAACTTTATGATCTTTAAAACAAATATTGTCCTTAATGGCAACTACGCAACCTGCAAGTAAACCTGCGGTGCCTAACCGTAATTTTTCATCTATTTCTTTAGCACGTTGAAGGGCCTCTTTTTCATAGGTTTCGATGAACGCATTTAAGTGTTGATGAGCTCTAATTCGCTCAAGATAGTTTTCTGTAATTGACAAAGCAGATTTACCGGATCGCAAAGCTTCCTTTATCTCACTTATCGAACCGTATGCCATTATTTTTCTTCTGCGTCTGTTTTAGAAACTTCCGTTGAGGAGGAGCTACTATCATTCCCTTTCGAAGCATCTTTAAACTCTTTTACTCCCCTTCCTAATCCCTTCATTAATTCGGGAATCTTCTTTCCTCCAAAAAACAATAACACAATCACTAAGGCAATGATCATCACTTGACCTGGTCCTACTACTCCTAAAATGTACATATCCTTGTATTTAGTTAAAACAAAGCTAACAATTAATCTCCAATTGGATTTCCCAAAGGATGTTATAATTTTCTTGCCACTTCCACTTCCTCAAAGGCTTCTACGATATCACCAATTTGAATATCATTGTATTTGTCGATATTTAAACCACACTCGTAATTGTTCTTCACCTCTTTTACATCGTCCTTAAATCGTTTCAGAGAGCCTAATGTTCCTGTATGCACAACTATTCCATCGCGAATTACACGAACTTTTGAAGATCGCTTAATCGTACCATCCAGTACATAACATCCAGCAATTGTACCGACTTTTGTAATATCGAATGTTTCTCTTATTTCCGCAGAACCGGTAATTTGCTCTTCAATATCAGGAGATAACATTCCCTCCATAGCCGCTTTTAATTCCTCAATTGCTTTGTAAATAACGCTATATAGTCTGATGTCAATTTGTTCATTCTCAGCTAGTTTTCGGGCGCTTAACGATGGCCTTACTTGGAAACCAATAATGATGGCATCTGAAGCTGAAGCGAGGTTGACATCCGCTTCAGTAATTGCTCCTACTCCCTTGTGAATGATATTTACTTGAATTTCCTCTGTCGACAAGTTCAGTAAAGCATCTGATAATGCTTCAATTGATCCATCCACGTCACCTTTCACAATCACATTGAGTTCTTTGAAATCTCCAATAGCCAATCGTCTTCCGATTTCGTCGAGGGTTATGTGTTTTGTGGTGCGTAAACCTTGCTCTCTATACAACTGTTCTCTTTTCTGTGCAATAGATTTGGCTTCTTTTTCGTCGTTTAGTACATTGAACTTATCACCGGCATTTGGTGCGCCATTAATACCTAATACGGATACTGGTTGTGCTGGTCCGGCTTCTTTCAATGCCACACCATGTTCATCGTGCATAGCACGCACTCTACCATAATGTCTACCAACCAAGATGACATCACCTACACGCATAGTTCCTGCTTCAACGAGCATATTGGTAACATAACCTTTCCCTTTGTCGAGGGAAGATTCAATCACCGTGCCTAATGCATTTTTATTTGGATTTGCTTTTAAATCTAATATTTCTGCTTCAAGCAAAACTTTATCTAACAACAAGTCAATATTCAAGTTTTGTTTTGCAGAGATTTCTTGACTTTGGTATTTACCTCCCCAATCTTCAACTAAAATATTCATAGCCGAAAGCTGTTCACGTATTCTGTCTGCATTAGCGCCTGGCTTATCAATTTTATTGATAGCAAAAATCATAGGCACATTTGCTGCTTGTGCGTGAGAAATAGCTTCTTTTGTCTGAGGCATGACGTCGTCATCTGCCGCAACAATAATGATGGCGACATCGGTCACTTGAGCCCCCCTTGCACGCATCGCGGTAAACGCTTCGTGACCAGGAGTATCTAGGAAAGTCATTTTTCTACCATCTTTCAATGTCACAGAATATGCTCCAATGTGCTGAGTGATACCTCCGGCTTCCCCGGCAGTTACATTTGCATTACGTATTTTATCAAGAAGGGATGTTTTTCCGTGATCAACGTGACCCATTACCGTAATAATCGGTGGTCGAGCTATGAGATCTTCTTCTTTATCCTCTATGAGTTGAATCGATTCTTGCACTTCTGCACTGACAAACTGAGTTTCATAGCCAAATTCATCGGCAACAATCTGTATGGTTTCTGCATCAAGGCGTTGATTAATTGAGGCAAATATTCCTAGAGACATACAAACCGAGATGACTTGTGTAGGAGCAACGCTCATCATTGAAGCCAATTCCGAAACAGTTACAAACTCTGTAAGTTTTAAAATTTTATCTTCTAATTCCGCAAGCTCCATTTCCTCTTGACGACGCTGTGCGACCAAGTCTCTTTTTGACCTTCTATTTTTTGATGCTTTTGATTTGGAACCCTGATTAGAAAGTCTAGCCAAAGTCTCCTTGATTTCCTTTTGAATGTCCTGCTCTGAAATTTCTTGTTTCTCAACTTTTGGACCTTTGGCAAATTTATTCGCAGTTTGTTGATTTGCTGTTGGATTTACTTCAACTTTTTTAATCCTTTTTCTTTTTTTCTTCGAATTAGCATCCTCTGATGTAGAAGCTATAGGTGTTTTAGGTTTTTCTACAGGTAGGTCAATTTTGCCTAATACGGTAGGGCCTGACAATACTTGGCGTTCAAAACGAATTGTTTCTATCTCTGGTGCTTTTTCCTCTACAGATTTTTCAACTTCTAATGGAGCAGTAATAATTGGTTCTTCAATAGATTGTTCTTCCTTTTGTTCTTGAACTATAGGTTCGTCTTTCTTTTTATCCGGACGAGTTTTCTGATTTAACGCCGATAGATCTATTTTTCCAACTACTTGAATTTTAGATTCTCCGGAAGGCTTTTGTTCTCCAGAAGATAAAATTTGACGTTTGATTTCCTCCACATTGATTTCCGTGTCCTCTTCTTCTTCAACCTCTTCTGGTTGCTCAGTAGACTGAATATCCTCAAGAGAAAGTGTTTCGCGTTTCTCTCGTCTGGTTGAAACTTTTGCTTGCTCTTTGAGATTTTGATCAGCAGCGAATTCCTGACACAATAAATCAAAATGGTCGGCTTCTAACTTCGTGTTTGGATTTATATCAATCTTAATTCCTTTCGATTGAAGAAAATCTACTAATGTTTGTATTCCTACATTGAGTTCGCCGGCGGCCTTTCCTAAACGGATTGGTTTTCCCATATCGTTTTCTTTTCTTTAAATTTATTCAAATTCTGCCTTCAAAATTTTGAAGACTTCTTCTATTGTTTCTTTTTCTAAATCCGTTCTAGAAACTAATTCTTCTATGCTTATTTCTAGTACTGATTTCGCAGTGTCACAACCAATTGATTTGAGTTCGTCGATAATCCAGCTATCGATTTCATCTGCAAATTCTTCTAAATCTACATCATCGATATCGACTTCTCCGTCGCGATACACATCAATTTCGTAACCGCATAGTTTACCAGCTAACTTAATGTTATGCCCACCTTTTCCTATTGCTAAAGAGACTTGATCAGGCTTTAAAAATACCTTGACTCTGCCTTCGTCTTCCAAAATTTCCATTGAAGACACCTTTGCAGGGGATAGTGACCGTTGAATTAATAATTGATTGTTGGTTGTAAAGTTTATCACATCGATATTCTCATTTCTAAGCTCACGAACGATCCCATGAATTCTAGAACCCTTCATTCCGACACATGCACCTACAGGATCAATTCGATCGTCATAGGACTCAACAGCAACTTTTGCTCTTTCCCCTGGTTCGCGTACAATTTTCTTAATAGTTATTAAGCCATCAAACACCTCAGGAACTTCTAGCTCAAATAACCTTTCTAAAAATTCAGGAGCTGTTCTCGAAAGAATAATAACTGGCGTGCTATTACGCATATCTACTTTCGCTACAACGGCACGAACTGATTCTCCTTTTTTGAAAAAATCTGCAGGTATTTGTTCAGATTTTGGTAAAATAAGCTCGTTGTTGTCGTCATCCATGACAAGGATTTCTTTTTTCCAAACTTGGTATACTTCTCCGGTAACAATTTCTCCAATTCTCTCTTTGTATTTTTTGTAAAGGTGATCTTTTTCAAGCTCCAAGATTCGTGAAATTAAATTCTGACGAAGTGAAAGAATGTTCCTTCGTCCAAAATCAGCAAATTTAAATTCTTCTGTTACTTCCTCACCGATTTCAAAATCAGGTTCAATTTTGATTGCGTCAGAATAGGCTATTTCGGTATTAGGATCTTCCACTTCGCCATCGTCTACAATTTCCTTATTTAAAAATATTTGCACATCCCCTTTATCAATATTAACGATAATATCAATGTGCTCGTCTGTATTAAATTTCTTCTTCAACATTGCTCGAAAAACATCTTCCAAGACATGTTGCATGGTTTGTTTGTCGATATTTTTTAACTCTTTGAACTCCGAAAATGAGTCAACTAATTCAAGACTATTCATACACTTTTATTTAAACGATATCACAATTTTTGCTTCTTTAATTTGACTGAATGGATACTCAATAATCTGCTCCACCAGGACTTTCTTTTTCTTTTTTTCATCTAGTTGCTTGGTCAATCCACGCAATACCAATCCCTGATCTGTTACTTTAACTAATTCCCCTTCTTGTTTATTACCATCGATGGTTGTGATGGCCAATGTTCTTCCTATATTCTTAGCGTATTGATTGTGGTGTCGTAATGGTTTGTCTAGACCCGCAGAGGAAACGTGCAATTCAAAGTCTTCTTGCTCTCTATCCAAATTGTGCTCAATATTACGAGAGACAGAGATGCAATCCTCTACTGAAACGCCCCCTTTCAATTTATCAATCTCTAGACTAATCACATTTGATGAAGAGATAGTTAACTCAACAATGTATAAACCATTATTTAGTTCATTCATGCGCTCTTCCGCCAAAGATTTTATTATGTTTTTGTCTAGCATATTACTAAAAGAGGGGACTTTCGTCCCCTCTCGTTAATTCAAATCTGTTGCAAATATACGACTTTATTTGAAATTAGCAAATAACAGTGAAAGATTACTTTAAATTTGCATCTATGCTTTTCGAAATTGAAAATAAAATTATCTCTAGTGAACTGTTCCGTAGGAAGTTTATCTGTGACTTAACATCGTGTAAAGGTGCTTGTTGTGTAGAAGGAGATGGTGGGGCTCCAATTGAACAAGAAGAAATTGATGGAATACAAGATAATTTATATGATATTTTACCTTATCTAAGCGAAGAATCGAGCGATGTAATTTTAGAAAAAGGATTCTACACCGAAGAATTAGATGGGCAGAAAGCTACACGACTCATGCCTAATGGCGCGTGTGTTTTCGTAAACAAAAATGAAAGTGGTTTTACGTCATGTGCTATCGAACAATCATATCGAGAAGGCAAGAGTATTCAGCATAAGCCTATCTCCTGCCACCTTTACCCTGTTCGCGTAAAAAAATTTGGAGAGATGGAAGCCCTTAACTACGAGGAGTGGTCCATTTGCCAAGCAGCCTGTATCTTAGGAGAAAAACATCAAGTTCTCGTGGTTGAATTTTTAAGGGAGCCATTAATTCGAGCTTACGGCGAGGAATTTTACAAGGAGCTCATGTCGTTAAAAAATGAAATCCTTACCGAAATAGAAAAGGGCTCCTAGTGGAACCCTTTAACAATTATTAATGTTCTTCTTCACCTTCTTTTAATGGTACTGTTTGAGGGACAAAATCTTCCTCATAACCAGGCTTGGAATAATCATAAGGCCATCGATGTACAGTCGGTAACTCACCAGGCCAATTTCCATGAATATGTTCAACCGGGGTTGTCCATTCTAGCGTATTTGAATTCCATGGGTTTTGCGGTGCTTTCGGACCTCTATAAATACTGTAGAAGAAATTGAATAAAAATATTGCTTGCCCAAGTGCCGCAAAAATAGCAAACATGGTAATTATAACATTTAAATCCATCATTAATTCAAAGGTTGAATTATCAAAATCTTTGTAAACTGAATAATCATAATACCTTCTTGGTGCGCCTGCTAGACCCACAAAGTGCATTGGAAAAAATACTCCATAAGCACCAATAATTGTTATCCAAAAATGGACATACCCCAGACGAGTGTTCATCATACGCCCATACATTTTTGGAAACCAATGGTAAACGCCGGCAAACATTCCGAATACTGCCGACATCCCCATAACAATATGGAAATGGGCAACAACGAAATAAGTGTCATGAATTGCAATATCCAACGCAGAGTCAGCCAAAATAATTCCGGTAACACCACCTGTAATGAATGTTGAAACTAATCCAATAGCAAATAACATCGCTGGTGTTAACACAAGGGAACCTTTCCATAAGGTAGTTATATAGTTAAACACTTTTACCGCTGAGGGTATTGCGATTAACAATGTGGTAAAAACAAAGACGCTACCCAAAAATGGATTCATTCCTGTTATAAACATATGGTGTCCCCACACGATAAAGGAAAGAAATCCTATGGCTAGAATTGAACCAATCATGGCTTTATAACCAAAAATTGGTTTGCGCGCATTAGTCGCAATAATTTCTGATGATAAACCAAGCGCGGGTAATAATACAATGTAAACTTCAGGGTGTCCTAGAAACCAAAATAAGTGTTGAAATAAGATTGGTGATCCTCCGTGATTGGATAACATTTCATCTCCAACTATGATATCCGATAGATAGAAACTTGTTCCTGCCAAACGATCCATAATTAAAAGGAGAGCGGCTGATAATAAAACAGGGAATGAGAGCACCCCTAGTATGGCCGTAACAAAAAATGCCCATATAGTTAATGGCATTCGCGTCATAGTCATACCCTTGGTACGTAAATTCAATACTGTCACTATATAATTTAGCGACCCGATCAATGAACCCGCAATAAATATCGCCATTGAAAATAACCACAAGGTCATTCCTAATCCCGATCCAGGTACAGCTTTGGGTAGTGCCGACAAAGGTGGATAAACTGTCCAGCCAGCCATTGCCGGTCCTGTTTCAACAAATAAAGAAACTAGCATTAATACTGACGAAATAAAAAAGAACCAGTAAGATAGCATATTAAGAAAGCCTGAGGCCATATCTCTTGCTCCCAACTGCAACGGAATGAGTATGTTTGAAAAGGTTCCTGACAGTCCACCAGTTAAAAGGAAAAACACCATTATAGTTCCATGAATTGTCACTAAACCTAGGTACATGTTTTGATCAAGGATTCCTTTAGGTGCCCATCTATCTCCCAAAAATAAATTCAAGAAATCTGAACTTTCACCAGGCCATGCCAACTGAATTCTAAACAAGATAGATAACATCATTGCCACCAATCCCATAAATACTGCAGTCATCAAGAACTGCTTTCCAATCATTTTATGATCATGACTGAAGATATACTTAGAAACAAAATTTTCTTCGTGGTGGTGCTCATCGTGATGCGCATGTCCATGATCGTGTGAATCGTGTGTGTGAGATCCCATTTTATTTTTGCTTTATTTCGTTATTAAATTTCGTCTTCTTTTTTCATTGGAGTTGCCTCGCTCGATGCGTCATCAGCTGGCATATCTTCGCCTTCTTTTGAGCCATCCTCTTTTGCCATATCATCACCTCCTTCAGCTGGTGCCGTGCCATATTTCAACTTAAACGTTTCTTTCTTTTTTGCGGCCAGCCATGCTGCATATTCTGCTTTTGACAGTACTTCGATGTCCATTTTCATTTTATAATGAGCCTTTCCACAAATCTTATTACACATCAATACATACTTAAATTTAGGATCGTTTTTTATTTCCCTCATTTCTGCAGTGGTAATGGTAGGTGTAAATTTAGTTCGCGTAGTCATCCCTGGAACTGTATTGATTTGTGCACGGAAATGAGGAAAGTACGCCGAATGTATAACATCCATTGAACGGAAATTAAACTCGTATTCTTGTCCTTCACATAATACCAAAGTCCCTTTAACTATAATATCATCCTCTGCCTGTTTGTCCAATTCCTTTTTATGATTTTGCTTCAACTGATATAAAGACCTAAGAATTCTTTCGTTGTGTGAAAGCGTGAATTCTTGTACTTCAATTAACGAATCACTTAACACGGTATCTGCATTTGATAATAATTTATTAATTGTATTAACTTTTTTCTCACGTTCTACAATTGCATCATCAATAGTTTGTGTAGTCAAGATTCCTAATTCGTTTGTGCCAGTCGTTAATTTGTAATCGTATTTACCTAGAACATTATCCTCACCCGCATAACGAGCTGTCCAATCAAATTGTTTTGAGTATAGCTCGATAACCACAGCTCCTTCACCAGCCTCAGACGTTAATTTATTCCACGAACGTAAACCTAGGATAATTATAACAGCTAATACACATGCTGGTACAACTGTCCAAATCATTTCTAATTTATTGTTGTGTGGGAAATAAGTTGCTCTAACTCCTGGTTTTCTAACATACTTATATGTAAAATAGAACAACAGAAAGTTTGTTAAAAAGAAAACTGCAATAATAATAACAAGGTTTAAGTTTAATAACCAATCAGTCTCCTCACCTTCAATGGAAGCCGAAGGGCCTCTCCCTGTCCACCCATATGCCAACATTAAGTAGATGAATCCTCCAAACTGGAAAATCATAAAGAGTAACATTAACCATCCATTTAAGTTGTTATCTCTATCATTGATATCATTCTCGCCTGTCTTCTTTAGCTTTAACGAATGTTCATAGACTCTTACAAGTTGGGCAACAGCTATTGCACCCAACACAACCACCAAAAGAATTCCTAATTTTCCCATTTTATTTTAATTCTATTGTTATAACATTAAATTTCATGATGAACACTTTCGTCTAGGAACGGATGGTTCACAGGCGTAAGTGGTGCTTTTGTCAAATTATTCAATACTGCATATATAAAAACACCTGCCATCAAGACAGCCATTCCAATTTCCAACGCTCCAATGTGTGCATTAGCACCAAGTGAACCTGCAGAAACCATTATGTAGACATCTAACCAATGTCCACATAAAATTACCAATCCTACAAATGTTAACACGGCAGTATTTCTTTTAGCATCTCTTGACATCAATATTAACATCGGAAAAGCAAAATTGATCAAGAACATTGAAAAATAAAGTATTTTAAAATGCTCAATTCGCATTTGGTAATAGGTAACTTCTTCTCCAATATTCGCATACCAAATCAACATGAATTGAGAGAAAAACAAGTAAGACCACAAGAATGACGTGGCAAATGTCCATTTTCCTAGGTCGTGAATATGTGAGTCATTTACTTTTTCAAGATGTCCAAGATTTTTTAGATACAAGGTTGTTAGCACCAAAACAACCATTGTTGAGCACCACATACCGGCAAAGGTGTACCATCCAAATAATGTAGAAAACCAATGGACATCAATTGACATTAACCAATCCCACGATGAAGTTGAACTAAATACTGCAAAAAAGACTAAAAATGTTGCTCCTTTACGGTAATTTTTAAAATGGAGTTCTGTTCCACCAATTCTATCCTCCTCTAAGGATCTCTTTTTAAATCCAGTTAAGAAGATGTAGTAAACTGCAAAATATACTAAGGTTCTTATCCAAAAAAACACCGGATTCAAATATGCTGATTTCCCGTCGATAATTTCATCGTAGTGATGAGACGCAGGATCTGTCATTTCCGGGTCCATCCAAATGTAAATATGTGCACCGTGCATGAAAGTTATTGTAAGCAACACCAATCCAAATATTGCCATTCCATAAGGCAAGAAACCAGCTACTGCCTCTATGACTCTTTTAACTGATGCATACCACCCCGTTTCAGTTGCGTATTGTAGTGCCAAGAAAAACAACGCACCGAGTCCTAGTGAAAAGAAAAAGAATCCATTAATGATTCCATTTGCAAGCAAACGTGTTGAAAAGTGGTCTTCACCCATTCCGGTAGCTAACCCTATTCCCGTAAGAATTAACCCTGCGCCTATTAAGCCATAAGTTAAATTCTTTGCATTTTTTGTAATTTGAAATTCCATCGCTCTATCGATTATTTTTTACCTTTCTTTTTCACGTCCTTTTTACCAGCAGGAGTATTCTCTACTGTTGCTGCCGGTGCAGTACTTGCGACGGCGGTTCCATTGTAGGCATCTCCATATTGCAAAGACCTTACATAATGCACCAATACCCAAATTTCTTCTTTAGATAGTAAAGATGCGTGGGCTCCCATATTGTTTTTACCATATGATATAGAATAAAACATCTGACCATCTGACAGGGACATTTTCGCTTGATCTTTATAATCTAAGTTCCCTCCACTTTTGTAGGCGCCACTTGTAACCATTGATCCATTGCCATCGCCTGCTTCACCATGACAATGTTGACACATTGAAGTATAAAGTGTTTTACCTTTCTCCAATAATTGCTTCTTGTTTTTTTCGTTCATCCTAATTGGATTTGAAATCGACTTAGCAGCAAGGTAATTATCTTCTGACGTTACATCCCAATCATATAAACCATGTGTTTCGCGCATTCCTGCATTTGGCTTCAAAAATGGCATCATTAATCGCACTTTTGCAGAATCTCCCTTTACGTATGGGATCGTATTCTTTGGTGGCACCATCGCAGAAAGCAAGCTTTTTAGTTCTTTTTTTTCTCTACCTCTTACTTCGCCATAATCTACATATGGTTCGATAGCTGGGGATCTATACATGTCCGGCATGTACTCAAATCCTGGACTGTCCGGATCAGATTTACCGCAAGAACCGAGGGTTGCAACAAGCCCTATGGCAAACAGTAAGTTTATTTTATTCCACAATTTATTCATGGCGATTTTATTTCTACTTTATATCTTTTTTATCGATTTCTATAAACCCGGTTTCTTTTATTAAAGAGTCTAGGTCTCCTTCTGTTAATGATGAATTTTCACTCAAACGAATTTCCATTACAAACTTGTCATCTGTTGTTCTTGGATCTGGGTTTTGAGCAGGCATTCCAGGTAACGTTTTGTTCAATAACAAATATGTTATTGCCATTCCATGGGCTGCACACAAAACCGTGAACTCAAAACTAATAGGAATGAAAGCCAAAATATTTTGTAAATAAGAGAAATTTGGTTTACCCCCAATATTCATCGGCCAATCTACGACCATAAAATAGCGCATTCCAATTGTTGCAAGGGTTAAACCGGTTAAACCATACAAAAATGCCATAATTCCCAAGCGTGTCTGTTTAACACCAATAATTGGATCAATTCCGTGAATTGGAAACGGAGAAAAAACTTCGTTAATTTTCACTCCTTTGGATACCAATTTTTTCGCTCCATCTTTTAATACTTCGTCGTCATCGAACATGACGTATATTACTTTATCTGACATAGTTCAGTAAATTAATGATGTTTATGATAATCAGGCGATTCTTTATAGGATTGGCCTGAACCTTTTAATATTGTTTTAACTTCGTTCAAAGCAAGTACTGGGAAGTAGCGTGCAAATAATAAGAAGAATACAAAGAATAAACCGATAGTTCCAACATATACTCCAATGTCGATATGGCTTGGATAATGCATACTCCACGCTGCTGGAATATAATCTCGGTGCAATGAAGTCACAATAATTACATAACGTTCAAACCACATTCCTATATTCACAACTATTGAGATGAAAAATGTGAACATTAAACTTCTTCTCAATTTTCTAAACCACATTAACTGAGGAGAAATTACGTTACAAGTCATCATTGCCCAATAAGCCCACCAATATGGACCAGTTGCTCTGTTAATAAATGCATACGCCTCATATTCAACTCCAGAATACCAAGAAATAAATAATTCCGTTATGTATGCAGTTCCTACTATTGAACCAGTTACCATAATTACAATATTCATATACTCCACATGTTTTGTGTGGATATAAGCCTCCAAAGACATTGCCTTACGCATGATTAATAACAACGTTTGTACCATCGCAAATCCAGAAAACACCGCCCCAGCAACGAAATATGGAGGGAAAATAGTCGTGTGCCATCCTGGAATTACAGAGGTTGCAAAGTCAAACGATACAATCGAGTGTACCGAGAATACTAAGGGCGTTGCTAAGCCTGCTAACACAAGAGACACTAATTCAAATCTGTTCCAATGTTTTGCTCTTCCCGACCAACCAAATGACAAAATTGAATACATTTTCTTTGCAACAGGTTTCTTGGCTCTATCTCGGATTGTAGCAAAGTCCGGAATTAATCCAATATACCAGAAAACAAGAGATACAGAAAGATATGTAGAGATTGCGAACACGTCCCATAATAATGGTGAGTTAAAGTTTACCCACAAGGATCCAAACTGGTTTGGTAAAGGTAAGGTCCAATACCCAACCCACAATCTACCCATGTGTATAAGCGGAAATAGCCCAGCCATGAATACAGCAAAAATTGTCATAGCCTCAGCCGAACGGTTAATTGCCATTCTCCATTTTTGACGGAATAATAATAACACCGCAGAAATAAGGGTTCCTGCGTGACCGATACCTACCCACCAAACGAAGTTTGTAATATCCCAAGCCCAACCAATTGTTTTATTAAGACCCCAAACACCAACACCTGTTCCTAAAAGGTACATGATACTTCCTACACCATACAATCCAATAATCAATGCGATACCAAATAAAATATACCACATCTTTGGCGCTTTGTCCTCAATTGGTCTACATACATCTTCCGTTACGTCATGGTATGTTTTATGACCTAATATGAGGGGTTCTCTAATTGCCGCTTCTTTTTGCATGCTTTACTTATTTAAATTATTAATGATGAGAAGTAATATGTTGCAAAGCTGCAAGTTCCTTATTCTCTTCGTTTCTTACTTTTACCTTGTACCACATGTTTGGCTTAATTCCAACCTCTTCAAGTGCTTGATAGGCACGGTTTTCTTTTGAACTCTTGCGAACAATTGAAGATTCATTATTCCAATCCCCAACAATAATTGCATTTGTAGGACATGCGTCTGAACACGCTGTTGCAAAATCAGCATCTTCCACTTTGCGAGATTCAATTTTCGCAGTCAATTTTGCAGATTGAATTCGTTGAACACAGAACGTACATTTCTCCATTACACCTCGCGTTCTAACCGTAACATCTGGGTTCAATACCATACGACCTAGGTCATCTTGAGCAGGATTTACTTCCGTAAATTTCTTATATGAAGGATAATTAAACCAGTTGAATCTTCTCACCTTATATGGACAGTTATTCGCGCAATATCTTGTACCAATACAACGGTTATAAGCCATTTGATTCAACCCTTCATTACTGTGCGTAGTTGCCGCAACAGGACAAACGGTTTCACAAGGAGCATGATTACAATGATGACACATCATTGGCATATGCACCACTTTAGGATTTAGTGAAGGGTGTTCAGCATTTCCATAATTAATATCATCAGATTTTCTTGTGCCGATAGTAGCTTCTTCATCTGAAGAAAAATACCTGTCAATGCGAAGCCAGTGCATTTCACGACCTCTTCTTACTTCGTCTTTTCCAACTACCGGAACGTTATTTTCTGATTGACAAGCTATCAAACATGATCCACATCCAATACAAGAGGATAAATCAATCGTCATTGCCCATCTGTGTCCTACAACTTCTACCGGGTGCTCTTCCCACAAATCAAATTCACTTACCGGTACATTTACGTGATTTCCGTGCTCGTCTAATTTCTGTAAAGTATGTGCTGGGTTGTAAGCTTCCTTACCATTGTGCTTATAGATTCCTAATGTCGTCTCTCTTATAATCGAGTGGCGAGCCATGACGGTATGATGTATTTGTGTAGCTGCGATCTTATATTCACCATCAGCTGATGCTACAGATCCAGCGTTTGTATAATTATACGAGCCGTTCTCAAATTTTGACAGTGAGAATACATTTGCACCAATTGGTTTTGGATTGCCATTATCATCGGTAACATGGCCTCCGTACTCTTTAGTTTGAAAAGCAGATTTACCAATTTTCTCACCATTTGCTCCACGTCCATAACCTAAAGCCACACCTACAGTTTTAAGTGCTTGACCTGGCATAGGATAAACTGGCAAGGTTACAGATTTACCATTTACTGTTAAGGTAGCCAAACTTAAACCATTCTCTTGATCGTAAGTTGTTGCATAACCAGCATCCTCCATTTCTTTTGGATTCATAGTAATGTAGTTATCCCAAGTAACTTTAGTTATTGGGTCTGGCATTTCTTGCAACCAAGGATTATTAGCATACTCTCCGGAACGAATCGCTGCTTTTTGATACAAAACAACTTCTAAATCTGATGCCTTAGGCAATCCAGACACAGGCGCATCTTTAAAGGTAAGTGGCGTTGTCACTATTGACAACACTGGCGTACAACTATTATGTACCGTAAAGTTAAAATCAACTAATCCCATATCGGCATATGTAGCCATTATGTAATCATAAGCAACTTTAGAATCTTTTCCTCCTCTACCTGTTTTACCAAGCCATACTAATAGTGACTCTAGTGTAGACGATGTTTTATGAAGCGGTCGAATTGTTGGTTGAGCAACGGCGTATTCGTTATTTTTTGCTCTGAAATCTGCCCAATCCTCTAATCCATGGTGAGGTGGACAAACGTATGTAGCCTGAGAAGCCGTTTCATCCATATATGCCGATATAGCTATGGACGTCTTTATCTTTTTCAATCCAGCTGCAAAATCTTGACCATTAGGTAATGAATACACTGGGTTAACACCTGACATTAGTAACACATCCGGGCCTTTACCTGCAATTACATTTGAAACGAGCTGATTTACTTTCTCGTCATCGCCATTGTAGAGGTTTACAGTATTGTTTATATCGATTGTTTTGCTATACGCACCTATCAATTGATTCAATTTGTTTGTTAACACTTGTAATCCAACATTATTAGCACCACAAACAACTAACGCTTGATCTCCTGCTGCAGCTAATGCTGCAACTGCTGCATCGGCAACAGCCTTGATGTCATTAGATAAATTATTAGCAACACCTGCATTTCCACCTTTTTTCGAAATCAAGTAACTTAGTACATTCGCTAATTCAGACGGGCGAGTCATTGCGCGTTGATCAGCATTTGAACCTGATACAGACATAACAGACTCAAATTGGAAATGCTTAGACATCCATTCTCCATCCGGATTCCTTCGCTGACCGTACTGAATAGCGTATTCATTTGATAACAACCACGTACTCAAGAAATCTGCATCCAAACTTATAATTACTTTGGCTTTCGAAAAATCATAACTTGGAATAATACTCGCCCCAAAATTTTGCAAATTGGCCTTTCTAATTGCGCTGTAGGAGATTGCATCGTATTGAATATGTTCAAATTTTCCAGCATATGCCACTTTATACTCTTCAATTGCTCGCAGAACTGATGGACTGATAATGGAATTGGTTAAAAACGCAATTGAACCTGCGCTTGCCAAACTTGCTTTAATTTTAGCATCTACTGTATTCCAATCTGAATCAATCCCATTAGCTTTTGGACCTGACAAACGTTCTCCATCATAAAGACCTAAAACCGAAGCAATGATTTGAGGATTAACTCCACCTTTTGTAAAACCATGTTCTTTATTTCCTTTAATGAAAATTGGTCTACCTTCTCTAGTTTTGACAAGAATACTTGCATACGAAATCCCGTCGTAGTAAGTGGAAGCATACCATGTAGGCATACCAGGTGTTACATTCTCAGGTTTGAAAACGTAAGGAACAGCTTTTATGACGGGAGCTTCACAAGCCGCTAGTGTTGCAGCCGCGACTGAAAACCCTAGAAATTTTAGAAAATCCCTACGTTCTGTAGAGGATTCTCCTAGTTTTTCATCCGCTAGAAACTCCTCGATAGTGTTTTGATTTGAAAACTCTTGTTCTTTACTTTTAAGAAAAGCCGGCGTTTCTTTTAACTCGTCAATTCCTTTCCAATATTTTTTCGTCATACTCATGATCTTACTTCGATAAGATTAAAATTAATAGTGACATTTAGCACATTCCCAACCTCCAAGCTCAGCAACCGAAACACCTTTGTTGTCATTGAGGTATCGTTTATAAGTTTTCTGGCCTTTCTCTTTTTTCAATCGTTCATGGATTTCTTGGTAATATTGATTTTTACCGTCTCCAAGATTTATTTGATATTTCCCGTGACACTCAATACACCACCCCATGGTAAGTACAGGTTTCGTTAATTTCACATTTCCTTCAATTTCATTTAACTCACCAACGGAATGTACTTTCGCTGTTGCCTGCATCTTGGTCATGTCACCATGACATTGCTTACAATCAAGGCCGCCTGCAACTACGTGTTGTGAGTGATTGAAATACACATGATCAGGCAGCACGTGAACTTTATTCCAAACAATTGGCGAGGTTTTATTTGTGTATGCTTTGGCAGTCGGATCCC
Source organism: Crocinitomicaceae bacterium (assembly GCA_044345395.1). Taxonomy (GTDB): domain Bacteria; phylum Bacteroidota; class Bacteroidia; order Flavobacteriales_D; family Crocinitomicaceae; genus UBA952. The sequence continues at coordinate 38,546 of JBIJBD010000001.1, forward strand.
AACCTGCGGCGGCATAAATTTTCTTAACCTCTGCTTCGTATGGTTTCCCAGCTCCGCTTATATGTTTGTGGCAATTCATACATACATTAACGGAAGGAATACCTGCTGATTTTGATTTTGTCACAGAATTATGGCAATACTTACAATCGATCCCATTTACTCCAGCATGCACACTGTGCGGGAAAGCAATTGGCTGAGAAGGTTGGTAACCTTCCATTACGTTGATGTTACCCAACGTTTGAATAAATGTAACGAGTAAAGAAAGAACTAGAATAAACGAAACGATACCCACATATTTTTTATTCTTCCAAGACCAAGCTCGAAATTCCTCCCAATAAGTTAAACTTTCTGTGTGAGGGTCTTCGCTTGTAACAATTTTCAACTGTCGACGCACCCCACTAACTGACAATATAATGGTAATAAAAATAGCCCCAAGAATATACCACAACCAACCTGATCCTCCTTCTTTTTTTGCACCATCCCCTGCTGCGCCATCTCCAGCTGCGCCGTCTTTACCTTTGGCATCACCCCCTGGTTTTTGCGTATCTACCCAATCTAAAATAGATTTAACTTGCTCTTTACTAAGATCGGTAAACGTATTCATTACGGAACCTTTCCACTCTGCAAAAATTTTATTGGCGCGCTTTGATTTTCCGCTTGCTCTCAATGAAGGGTTGTTTTGAACCCATTCAATAATCAATTCAGCTTCTCCATCTGCTGCCCAACGCTTTTGGGCTTCGTATAATTTAGGTCCCGTTCCATCGGCATGAATTTGGTGACACTGGGCACAACGTTGATTGAAAAGCTCTTCTCCCGATTGAGCAAACACCGAGGAAGACGCGCTAAGGCCCAATACTGCTGCACAAATAATTGCAACAAAAGAGCGCTTAATTAGTTGATAATTAGCTATTTTCATGTATGTGGATAGTAAATTCATTTTAATTTAAAGCGTTTTTAACGCATTTTAACGCATGCAAAATTAGAAGATTCGTTATATTTTATGACAATTAGATGACAATTTTCCGATTAAGTTGCTTAATTTAAATTGATTCTAAATAAGCATATTTTTGAAGTTTAACCGTTATATTTACATACATGAAAACTAAGTTGCTGATTTTAGGGTTTTTCTTTCTCCTATTTTTTAACGAAACCTACGCTCAAGTATTGATTACTTCTGATGAACGAATAGAAGATGCCGTATTAAAACGACTCAACAGAGATTTATTTGGTTATAGAATTCAACTTGCCTTTGATTCGGATAAACAAAAAGTAGATTTGGTTCGTCAAAGTTTTCTTACACAATTTCCTCACCTTGAAACGTATATAACTTTCGAAGCGCCAAATTTTAACCTCAAAGCGGGTAATTTTCGAACACAAATTGAGGCTGAATTAGTTAAGGAAAAAATGGTTTTAATGTACCCTTTGAATAACATTCTCAAGGAAAAAATAAATCTTCCGAGCATTAATTAAAGTGTCGCCAACCTTGTGCTTTCAGCGCTACAGCTGCTCCCTGTTTATCGATATGATATATACCATCTTTTTCATCCGTCATATGACCAATAATGGTAAAATTTGGATTACTTTGTACCCGATTCAAATCTTTTTGTTCAATAGTAAAGAGTAACTCATAATCTTCTCCTCCATTTAATGCGGCCGTAACAGGATCGAGATTAAAATCTATTGCTGTTTGAATAGTTTGAGGATCCATTGGGATTTTTTCCCCATAAACATGGCAACCAACTTTGGAACTTTTGCATAAGTGTAAAATCTCCGATGCAAGTCCGTCTGAGATGTCTATCATGGATGTTGGTCTTACCTGCAACTCGTGCAAAATTTCAACAACGTCTTTACGAGCTTCTGGTTTTAGTTGGCGTTGAATAATGTAGTCAAAACCATCTAAATCAGGTTGTATATTTGGATTCGCTTTAAAAACTTCTTTCTCTCTTTCAAGCACTTGAAGCCCCATGTAGGCACCACCCAAATCTCCACTAACAACCAAAAGATCATAATTCTTTGCGCAGGAGCGGGTAACAAGATTTTGTTTTTCAACAGTTCCAAATACAGTGATAGAAATTGTTAAACCGTAAGGTGAGGCTGTTGTATCACCACCTATTAAGGTTACATTGTAATGATTACAAGCCGTTTTTATACCTAAATACAATTCCTCAAGTGCCTCCACGGTATATTTACTCGAAACAGCAATAGAAACAGTAATAAATTGCGCGTAGGCATTCATGGCACATATATCCGAAACATTGACTGATACTGCTTTGTATCCCAAATGTTTAAAAGGCATATACATTGGGTCAAAATGAACACCTTCAACCAATAAATCCGTCGAAATTACCTGTACCTTTTCATTTTCCAATAATATACCTGCTGCGTCGTCGCCAATGCCGACCAATAATTCGTCTTTACTTGAAATAAAATCTCGGGTTAATTCTTCAATCAAGGTAAATTCTCCAATTTCAGAAATATTTCTCAATGGTTCTTGTTGTTCCATAAAGCAAAGTTACACATGTTTAGTGTCAAAATGCGAAATCTTTTACCCAATCGAAATGTTTCGACAAAATTAAATTTCTATTTTCCAAGAGATAGGCTTGCAAGGCCTTTGCCGTTGGTGCATGCTTTTTCTCTTTGAGGTGAACGAGGTACCAATTTGATCTCAAAGGTAAATCTGGAGCCTTTAAAATTTCAAGTTGTCCATTCTGCAATTCATTTCTAATACCAATTAATGGAACAATAGAACATCCCATTCCACTAATCACCGCCTGTTTAACTGCTTCATTTGATGTTAACGTTAAATTTTTTAATGCATGATAACCTTGCTGTTGCACATACTCTTGCATAGCCTTTCGTGTTGCAGAGCCTTTTTCTCGATATATCAATGGATACTTTGAAAAATACGTTTCTTTGTTCCTATTAAATTCATCAGCGCTTGATTTTCCACCAACAAGAACCAATTTGTTTTCCATCAATTCAATGGTATTAAGCGAAATTGTTTCAGGCACCCTAGTCATCAAGGCATAATCTACCTCATTATTTTCCAACTGCCTAATCACTTGGTCTCTATTCGATACATCCAACTCAAGATCAATTTCCGGATTTTCCTTTAAAAAATCTGTTATTAAGTAGGGTATAACGTATTTTCCGGTTGAAACTACCGAAATTTTTATTTTTCCCGATAATTTCCCCTGGTAAATAGCCCGTTTATAAGTAATTGAATTGGCCTCTTCCAATATTGATTTTGCAGCTTTTGCAATTTCATGACCAAAATCTGTTATGTATAACCGTTTATTAATTACTTCAGTCAAAGGAATATCAAACTGGTCTTGAAAGTTTTTTAATTGGATGGAAACAGCGGGTTGTGTCAAATACAACTGGTCAGCAGCTCGTGTTATGCTTTGATGTTCCACCACTTTAACAAAAATTCTAAGTTGGTTCAACGTAAAGTTCATAATATATATTTATGTATACAATATTAACAATAAATAATAATTAATGTTTAAAAACATGCAAATTTGTGTCGTGATGAATCTGCTTGTTTCTTGGTTTGTATTAATTAGTGCTTTGTTGTTAAGCTTTTTAGCCAGTAATGCCTTATTCAATGAACTAATTACCGCAGTTGCGATAATTGCATGTCTTATTTATTTCAAAAAATCAAAAAAAATTACAACTCATGACGACGAAAAAAGTTTTTAATCTGATCGATGGAACGTTTTCTATTGAGGAGGCCAAAGCATTACTAACTGATTTGTACGGAAGCAAAATTAAGTACCACTCAATTAGCGCGCTTAAACATGAAGAATTCAATGGTTCGAAGAGCCAATTTCATGAAAATAGAATCAAAGAATTAAGACTTGAGCGTGACCGAATGCTCAACTACTTGGCTGAAAAAAAAGAGCCTATTTGTATAACCTCGTTTGTTAGTATACACTAAACATGTCAAAAATAACTGCGCTATTCGAAGGCCGAAGAGTTGTGGTTGCCACGATGCACGGAAAGGAGAAAGTTATAGGGCCAGAACTAGCTGAAAACTTAGGTGTTAGAACGATTGTTCCCAAAAAATTCAATAGTGACAAATTCGGCACATTCAGTGGAGAGGTTGAGCGAACACTAGATATCCTGCAAACTGCTCGGTTGAAATGCGAGTATGCCATGGAACTTACAGGATGTAACATGGCAATTGCCAGTGAAGGATCTTTTGGGCCACATCCCACGCTGTTCTTTGCCCCTAGTGACGATGAATTTATGTTGTTCATTGACAAGGAAAATAAATTGGAATTTTGGTCTCGCGTTGTTTCAACTGAAACTAATTTTGATTCCAAGATAATACATTCTATAGATGAGGCATTTGCCTTTGCAGAAGGTATTGATTTTCCTAGCCATCGGTTGATTTTGCGAAATCGCCAAAGTGGTGTGGAATTTCTTCGAAAAGGAATAGGGGACCACGATAGCTTGGAGAAATATACGGCGTTTACTTTAAAAAAATACGGTTCTTGCTTTTTAGAAACGGACATGCGTGCGATGTACAATCCAAAGCGAATGAACGTGATAAAGCAGGCCACTACACAATTAATAAAAAAAATTACTTCGCTTTGTCCAAGTTGTGAAATGCCTGGATTTACACTAACGAAAAGCACCTCCGGACTTGCATGTGATCAATGTGGACTTCCCACTGCAAGTATAAAAACACAGATTCATTCCTGTGAATTTTGTAAACATATAGAAGAAATTCATTTTCCTCAAGGTAAAAAAACAGAGGACGCTATGTATTGTAATAACTGTAACCCTTAAAATAAAAAATGAAAACAATTACTATCGCAAAAGGAGACGGAATCGGTCCAGAGATTATGGACGCCACTCTAAAAATTTTATTTGCTGCAGGAGCAACTATCAAAACAGAAGAAATAGAAGTAGGAGAAAAAATATACCTCTCTGGCAATTCATCGGGAATTTCAGAGGAGAGTTGGGATATTATTAGAAAAAATAAGGTCTTTTTAAAAGCGCCAATTACAACACCTCAAGGCGGTGGTTATAAAAGTTTGAATGTTACCACTCGCAAATTTCTTGGTTTATATTCAAATGTACGGCCATGTAAAAGCTTACATCCATTTATTCAAACAAAACATCCTATAATGGACGTGGTTATTATTAGGGAAAATGAAGAAGATTTGTATGCCGGAATTGAACATCAACAAACTGATGAAGTAATTCAATGTTTAAAACTAATCAGTCGCCCAGGATGCGAGAAAATAGTACGTTATGCATTTGAATACGCCAAACAACAAAAAAGGAAAAAAGTCACTTGCTTTACCAAGGACAACATCATGAAACAAACGGATGGATTATTCCACAAAGTATTTGATGAAATTGCAGCCGAATACCCTGAAATTGAGAATGAGCATTGGATCATAGACATTGGAGCTGCTAAACTTGCGGATACTCCAGAGGCATTTGATGTCATTGTGATGCCAAATTTGTACGGTGATGTTTTGAGCGACGTAGCTGCTCAAATAACTGGTTCTGTGGGTCTTGCTGGTTCTGCAAATATAGGAGAAGAATGTGCAATGTTCGAGGCTATCCATGGCTCTGCGCCAAGAAGAGCCGGTCAAAACCTTGCTAATCCTTCCGGATTATTGCAAGGTGCCATCATGATGCTTAATCATTTAGGTCAAAGTGAGACGGCAGAAAAAATTCAAAATGCTTGGCTTAAAACTTTGGAAGATGGTGTTCACACTTACGACATTTATACCGAAGGTAAAAGCACACAAAAAGTTGGCACTAATGAATTTGCAGACGCAGTTATTGCGAATTTAGGAAAGCTTCCAACCAATTTGGCACCGGTGAAATACGAAAGAGATTATCAATTGAATTTACCAAAATATGCGCGCAAAAAGCCAATGAACAAGCAACTAGAGGGCGTTGATATTTTCGTTCATTGGTCCGGCGAAGATGCTAATGAATTGGCACAATTAATTGCTCCTTTAGAAATTGAAAGCGCTTCACTAACCATGATTACGAATAGAGGGATAAAAGTATGGCCAAATGGTTTTAAAGAAACTTTTTGTACAGATCATTGGCGTTGTCGTTTTAAGGGAAAAAGTTCTAAATCTCTTTCAAAAGGAGATATCATACAATTATTACAAAACGCCATACACCATAATGTTGACGTAATTAAAACTGAAAACCTTTATTTATTTGATGGAGTGGCCGCTTATTCCTTAGGTCAAGGTCAATAGATAACAGATGAATACAGAAGTGCTTATCACCGACTTTACGAATCCAACGCTCCTTTTTTTCATTTTGGGGATAATTGCGCACGTTATCAAAAGTGATTTGGAAATTCCTGAGAATTCGTTCAAATTTATTTCTCTATACTTGCTTTTCTCAATTGGATTTAAAGGCGGACAAGAGTTACAACACAGCGAAATAGACGGACAAATGATGGGTGCGCTGTTTATGGGGATATTTATATCGGCAATGATTCCCTTGTATACTTTTTTCATTTTAAAGAGAAAATTAGCCATTAGTGACGCAGGAGCAATTGCTGCTTCGTATGGCTCGGTAAGCGCCGTAACTTTTGTGGCTGCTGTTTCTTTTTTAGAAGTACAAGGCATGAATTACGACGGCTACATGGTTGCGGTGATGGCATTTATGGAGTTCCCAGCTATTATTGTTGGTGTTTTACTAATTCGGAAATTTGATCATCAAGAGGTAAATGGAAGCATTAAGAAGTTAGTTCACCATGCCTTTTCCAATGGTAGTGTTTTGCTTTTAATGGGTAGTCTGTTCATTGGCATAATTGCCGATTCAAAACAAGCGGAAGATATAAAACCCTTCACCACTGACATTTTTAAAGGATTTCTGGCCTTGTTTTTATTGGAAATGGGAATCACTACAGCAAGACGATTTTCTGGTTTTATGAAAAACGGACCATTTTTACTGCTCTTTGCCTTGTTGGTTCCTATTTTCAATGGTTGCGTGGTGGCTTTACTTTCAAAATATTTACTTGACGATATTGGAAATCAATTCATACTCACAATTCTCGCAGCAAGTGCCTCTTATATTGCAGTTCCTGCTGCTATGAGATTAGCTGCACCAAAAGCAGACCCTGGAATTTATATTCCCATGGCTTTAGGAGTGACATTTCCACTAAACATTACACTTGGAATGCCGCTCTACTTTGCGATCTTGTGTTGCTGACGCGAACAAGAAGGTAAGAAGTTGTGTTTAGAATGTATGAAAACATTCTTATTTATAGGTGCTAACTCCGATGTGGCTATCGAAACAAAAAAACAACTTGAAGCTCAAGGAAATTCTGTAGTTGGTGTGTCGCGACAGCCAATTGATTCTTTTCCTGATATCCTCATTGGAAATCCAGTTACTAACGAGTTGCCAGAAATCGACCAAAGAATTGATGGATTGGTTTACTTTCCGGGAAGCATTACGCTGAAATCTTTCAGGTCTTTGAAGCAGGTTGATTTTCAAAATGAAATCGAAATCAATGTACTTGGCGCAATTAATGCTATTCAAAAATACAGTCCAAAACTAACAGAAGGTTCTAGTATTGTTTTATTCAGTACTGTCGCTGTTCAAGTAGGAATGCCATTTCATAGTGCTGTTTCCGTAGCAAAAGGGGCCGTTGAGGGACTTACTCGAGCGTTAGCTGCAGAATTTGCTCCAAAAATCCGAGTAAATTGCATCGCTCCCTCCCTAACGAATACCAAAATGGCGGAAAAATTTTTGAGCACACCTGAAAAAGAAGAGGCTGCCGGACAACGCCATCCACTAAAAAAGGTCGGGCAAAAAGAAGATTTAGCGCATGCTGTTGCTTTTTTACTTAACGATACTTCAAAATGGATGACAGGGCAAATTTTTCACGTTGACGGCGGAATGTCAACGTTAAAAGTATGAGTTACAAAGGAAATAAGAGTTATCTACCCACTAAATCTTGCGCTACTTGTAAAAAAGACTTCACTTGGCGTAAAAAGTGGGAGAAAAACTGGGATGAGATAAAATATTGCAGCGACCGATGCCGAAAAAATAAAGATGCATAGAACATTTACATCTGTCAAATTAATACTAGGGGACCAACTTAATTTGAATCATCCATGGTTTGAAAAAGCCAATGATGATGTCCTTTTCATAATGATGGAGGTTCGAAGTGAAACCGATTACGTAAAACATCACATTCAAAAAGTAGTAGCCATCTTTGATTCCATGCGCAATTTTGCGGATGAATTAAAATCCAAAGGTCATCACATCCATTACATCTTTATTAATGACCCTGAAAATAAACCAACAATCACTGAAAATCTATGTTCGGTTTGTTCTAAATACAATGCGAAAGAACTACATTGTCAATTACCGGACGAATATCGCGTAGATCAAGAATTAAAGCAACTGGATAGGAAACTAGGTATTACTGTTTATCACTCAGATACGCATCATTTTTTAACCACGAGAGAGGAATTTGGCGAATTCTTCAAAGGAAAGAAAACCTTTTTAATGGAGAACTTCTATCGTAACATGAGGGTGAAACACCAAATACTTGTTGATAATTCTAATAAACCGATCGGAGGAAAATGGAATTTTGATCAAGAAAATAGAAAAAAAGTTCCGAAAAATCATGTCATTCAGACTGTGCCTCTTGCGTCAAAAAATGTTTCCAAAATAGTATCTGATATTTACCTAGCAGAAATAAATACGATTGGGGAAATTTCTCCCACCAAATTTTCATGGACCACAACGCGCAGTGAGGCACTGGATTTATTGGAACAATTTGTTACCACTTCACTACCCTTGTTTGGAACACTTCAAGATGCCATGACAGAGAATCACTGGTATTTGTATCATTCTCGGCTGTCTTTTGCATTAAATGTAAAATTGATTAACCCTTTTGAGGTTATCAAACGTGTGGAAAGAGCCTATTTCGAAAATCCTGAGATGCACGAACTCAATCAAATTGAAGGTTTCATCCGTCAGATTTTAGGTTGGAGAGAATACATGCGTGGAATTTATTGGTCGCAAATGCCGGCTTACTCAGAACTCAATTTCTTCGAAAACAAACGAGCGCTTCCCTCCTGGTTTTGGACAGGAAATACAAAAATGTATTGCTTGAAACATGCCATTTCACAATCGCTGAATCACGCTTATGCCCATCACATTCAACGCTTAATGGTCACCGGAAACTTTGCGCTTCTGGCTGGAATTGATCCGGATGAGGTGGATAATTGGTATTTGGGGATTTACATTGACGCATTTGAATGGGTAGAAATTACCAATACACGAGGAATGAGTCAATTTGCAGATGGTGGAATCGTAGGTTCAAAACCATACGTAAGTTCGGCGGCATACATCAATAAAATGAGCGATTACTGTGGAAATTGTCAGTATTCCTTCGACAAAAAAGTCGGAGAAAATGCTTGTCCTTTCAATTCCCTTTATTGGAATTTCTTCGATGAACATACCGATAAACTTCGTTCAAATCCGAGATTAGGAATGATGCTGAACGTGTGGAATAAAATGCCCGCAAATGACAAAGCAGCCATAATTGAGCAAGCAAACTTTTACCTCGAAAACATCGAAACGCTATGAAGAAAATAGGAATTGTGTTGTTTACAAGCGATTTAAGACTTCACGATAACACAACTTTGGTCCAAGCGATTAAAGAAAATGACGAGGTTATTCCTTTATTTTGTTGGGATGAAGATTACATGAAAAGTGAACAATTTGGATTTAAACGAATGGGAAATTTTCGGCGCGGTTTTCTTTACAAGGCATTAGCGGATTTACACCAAAATTTAAAATCCATTGGTGGCTATTTGTTAGTCCGAAAAGGCAATCAAGTAGAAGTAATAGAAGAATTATTAACGCACTATTCCGTTTTTAAAGTTTACACAAAAAAGCAAGTTGGAATCGAAGAAAAGCGAGGAAATGAACGATTGAAAAAAATTCTTTTATCCAAAGGGGTTGATTATGAAGAATACAGTACAAGCACCATGTATCACCCTTCTGATTTACCTTTTTCGATGACTTCGATACCTGAAGTTTTTACAAAATTTAGAAAAATCGTGGAGAAGGAGGCTACTGTTCGCCAGACGACACCGTCACCACCTGCAATTTCCTGTCCTGTCCAGCCAAATGATTTACAAGAATTAAATTCGATGAATCATATACTGAGTTTGGACAATCGTTCATCGCTTCCCGATTTGGGAGGAGAAACCTCAGCTTTGAAACATGTGCATTCCTATATTTTTGAACAGAAACACGTTTTGCATTACAAGGAAACTCGTAATGAACTTATTGGCATAAATTTCTCGTCAAAACTATCGCATTGGTTGGCGTTGGGCTGTCTTTCTCCGAAATTCATTTACTATGAGGTTAAGCGGTTTGAGCAAGAGGTAAAAGCAAATGATTCCACCTATTGGTTGATCTTCGAATTGTTGTGGCGCGATTTCTTCCGTTTTTCGTTCAAGAAACATCCGGTGGAGTATTTTCAGTTACATGGTATTTTAGGCAAATCTGTTCTGAAACCAACGAGAAATAAAGAAGTAATTGACTCTTGGGTCAATGGGGAAACCTCAAGTTCATTCGTGAATGCAGCGATGAAGGAATTAAAAGCAACAGGCTGGACCTCCAATCGCATGCGGCAAATTGTGGCAAGTTATTTCATTTATGATTTAGAACAAGATTGGCGAGTGGGAGCGGCTTATTTTGAATCGCAATTGATTGACTATGATGTTTCCTCCAATTGGGGCAATTGGGCCTACATTGCTGGTGTTGGAAATGACCCAAGAGCAGGCAGAAAATTTAATACAGAAAAACAAGAAGAACAATACGATAAGGACAAATGTTATCAAACATTATGGAACAGGAATTAATCTGTCAATACAGTGATTTACCTTCGCCGCTGGCTTACATGTTGCCAAAGAAGGAAGAAAAAAGCGAGCTTTCTGAAGCTGATATCGACCGCATCATTGAAATGGCATGGGAAGACCGGACACCGTTTGACGCCATTAAATTACAATTTGGATTGAACGAACAAGCAGTTCGAAATTTAATGAGAAAAGAATTGAAAGCAAGTTCATACAAGAGATGGAGAGGGAGAGTTGAAGCATGCAAAACTAAGCACATACAAGGAAGGCCTTCAGAAATAAATCGATTTAAATGCTCTCGACAACGCAGTATTTCTAACAATAAAATTTCAAAAAGATGATTTGTTTAGATAAATCTTATTTCGAAACGCTAGGCAAGGTGCCGCGATTGAACCTCATTAATTCGTGTATGGGATACAAATCTGGTAATTTGATTGGGACTATCTCTAAAGAAGGTCAATCTAACCTTGCTGTTTTTTCAAGCATCACCCATTTAGGTAGCGACCCTGCACTATTAGGTTTTATTATAAGACCCACAACAGTACCCCGACATACTTATACTAACCTTAAAGAAATTGGGTATTTTTCAGTGAATGCGATTACAGAAAATATCATTTCAGCTGCGCATCAAACTTCGGCTAGTTATCCAAAAGATGTGAGTGAATTTGAAGAAACAGGAATCACTATTGAATGGAAACATGGCGTTACCGTTCCCTTTGTTGACCGAAGCCCGGTTCAATTGTTATGTAAATACCTTAACGAATACACTATTCAGGAAAACGGAACTATTCATGTGATAGCTTCTATTGAAAAGATATATGTAAACGAATCGATGCTCAACGATGATTACTGGATTCAACTTGACAAAGGAAACATTGTTACCATTAATGGCTTAGACGGATATGCGAAAACTGAATTAATTGAACGATTTCCGTATGCAAGGGTAAAAGAAAAGAAGGTAGCATTTTAAGTACTGTTTAAAACTTCGCTCCAATTGAGAAGTAAACGGTTCTTCCGTTTCCAGGCAGTAAGCCTGGCCCAGGATAACCACCGGACCGTCTTGTCGCATATTTCTCGTTCATAAGATTGTTCGCTAACTAAGTAAGTGCATGAAAAATCCATCACTTGATAGCCGTCAATTTTGCCTATTGTTGCTTTAGCGTTGGGGTTTTCCGTATTTAAGGCATCGGTATAGACTTTACCAACTTGGTTTAATTGAAAAGTGGCAGAAAAACGCTTGTACTTATAACTAACTCCAAAACGGTTAATATTTCTTGGTGCGTTCTCAACAAAATTGCCTTTAAATTCTTTTGTAGAATCAGTAAGTGCATCCGGATCATCCCATCGGGTATATCGTGCATCAATCCATGCAACGTTTGCAAACACTTTAAGACTACCAAACTCTGAAATTTTCATCAAGGATAAAACATCAAGTTCCACCAAAGACTCAATTCCTTTACTCACAGATGCTCCAATATTTGTTTTTAAATTTTTACCATTTACATTGATCGTGCCTATTCGATTATCGTAAAATAAATAAAAAGCACCGAGGTCAAAATTCAATGCGCCTAAAACAAAACCTTTAAATCCAAAATCTATGTTATATCCATTAGCATCTCGGAGATTTTGATTTATGGAATCTGTTGTCGCCCCGGGAGTTAATTCCGAAAATGTTACCGGTCTAAATGCTTGACTGAAATTCCCGTAAAATGAGGTGTTTTTCGTTAGGTCATATTCAGCACCAACTCCTCCAAGAACTACATTTCTTACTTGATTAGGTACCCTTAAGGAATCGCCAATTGCAGGTTTATCAATTAATCCTGTTGCTGAGGATAGAATATATTCCATTCGCACTCCCGGCGTCAAAGACAGCTTTTTCGTTAGCTGAAACATATTCTCCACAAAAAAAGCGGCATTTTGTGTGCCATATTGCTGATCTTTTTTGTAATCAAAATTCCCATTTACAGAAGTCAATTGTTGTGAAATAGACAAGTCGAAATCACTGTCCACAGATCCAATTCCACCTTGTCTTCTAATCGTGCTGCCTTGATACAATCTGCCGCCAACGGAGAGTGCAGATTCTTGACCAAATAATTTATACAGCTTCAAGTATCGTACCTCGGCACCAATATTATTATACCAATCGCGATCAATTTGACGGGGGTTGAAATAACTTCCATTCAACGAATCGGGCAAATTAATATCTTTCATAAATCCAACGCTATTACGCTGTGCATACGTATGGAAAATGCTCATCTTGAGTTTGTCAGTTTTATTGATTTGATAGTCAACGTGTAATGCTGTTGAATTCCAAGGCGTAGAGAACCAATTTCTTGCGCGCACCGATTGCCGATGTTCTACGTTGAACATAGAATCGGTCAACCCTCCTGGTTGCTGACTCAAATAATCCATGTGCGTGTATTCTAAATTGACGGAAAATTTTGAGCTGAATGCATAAGACACGGAGGCGTGTCCTGTAGTGGTTCTATAACGGCTATTTTCTCTCCATCCGTCTGCGCTTCGATGGTGTAAATATCCGTAGTAAGAAAACTTCTTAATCTTTCCTCCAATAGCATTGTATGCATTGAATAGTCCAAAGCTTCCCACAGTCTGTTGGGTTTCAAAAGAAAATGCTTTGTTTCCTACTGACTTTTTTGTCACATAATTCATTAGTCCGCCAAACTGGGTTCCATATTGCAAGGATGCTGCGCCCCTAACGATTTCAAGTTTTTCTAAGGCCTCTGCCGGTGGTGTAAAATATGCCTCCGGATATCCGAAAGCTTCAGAAGAAATATCGCATCCATTCATTCGAACGTTAAATTCCCAAGATCTATTAGGACTCAATCCACGCGCGGCAACAGAGGTTTGAATGCCTGAACCATCGTTTTCCCAGATTGAAATACCTGGTACTTTTCCCATAATTTGACGGTAATTATTTGTAGAAAGGTCGGCATTTAAGGCCGAAAATTGAATCACTTCATTCTTTTTTCCCGCCATGATGCGCAGGCCTTCAATCGACTGCATTCTTAACAGATCTCTTGCATCTTTTCGCAATAAAATTTCAATGGTTTCTTTTGACTTAGTCGAGTCATCAATTATAGGTTGGGCAAATCCAATAAAGAAAGGAGATACTGCCACAAATAGTATAGTAATGATTAATTTCATTATGCAAAATTGGCAGGTTCTACCAATTAGTGCAATACCAAAAAAATGGTATTTTAGAATTATTCTAAATAAGCCTTAACGTTATTTGCATGGCATGTATCTTGTAAATTTGCTCTAACAACTATAGAATAACTATGATTTTAAAACTATTCATAATCTGCATGTTAATTTTGGTAATTACCTCTTCTCATGCACAAGACACAAGTAAAATAAATCAATCCAACATTACCGCTACAACGGCAATTTACGACTTCGACTGGTTTATTGATCCCGAATTAGTGAACAGAACGACGTTTGACATACCAAATGACGGAAACATAGGAAATGGATTTAATCGAGTTTTAATCTCTCAAAATATAGTTGATTCCGTAATTCGTGGTGTAGAAAATCTTGTTGGAGACAAGGTGCCTTCTACAGCTAAGTGCGTATATAGAATTAATAAAAATGGAAGGCAAATTGCCACGAGAAATACGGTGCAAACAGTGGGAGACCTTCCCTCAAGTACAAGAAAAAAAGCTCTATTAGCATTTGAAAGAGATTACTACGCTGACGTGCTCATTAGAATTGGAACAACCAAAGGGCCAACCATTGGCGATATAAATGGAACAAACGTTACCCGTCTTAGACCATTCATCGTTTTAAAGGTTAAAGTTTTTGATCAAGAAAAGAATAGAGTGTATAGAAACCGAGTAAGGTTAAGAAACTTCGATAAAATCACACGATTTCAAATTGGTATCGCAGGAATAAACATGACCAACCGAAATGCTCTTTCACAAGAACAAATTTCGGAAATGGTTTTCATGGCTGTAGAAGCATTGCGCAACAAATAAAAAAAGGAGCTTTTAGCTCCTTTTTGTTGACCCACTAGGGCTCGAACCTAGACTCTTCTGAACCAAAATCAGACGTGTTGCCAGTTACACCATGGGTCAATTTTCATTCAATTAGTTCTTCGAATGAGGGGACAAATTTACAGACAAAATTTTAATATACTAAAATCAGAACTAAAAAATCTTCAAAAAAACAACGCTTAATGTTCAATAATATGCCTTAGTGCTTCAAATTTGCTAAATTCGCAGAACTTGAAAAAGTAATATCTTATGAATTGGACGTTTGAAAAATGGAATAAATTAGTTGGTTGGGGTGTATTTGCAGTAGCAACCGCAGTTTACCTTATAACTATAGAGGACACCGCAAGTTTATGGGACTGTGGTGAATATATCACTGCAGCCTATAAATTAGAAGTTGGTCACCCACCGGGAGCTCCATTTTTTATGATATTAGGTCGTTTGTTTTCCTTTTTCGCAGCGCCCGAAAATGTAGCTGTGTGGATTAATTCTGTCTCAGCACTTTCAAGTTCGTTTACCATTCTTTTTATGTTTTGGTCTCTGAGTTTGCTGATTCGAAAAATGATTCGCATTAAAAAACCGACCCTAGACAACGGAGATGAATTAGTTACTTTAATAGGCTCTGCAATTGGTTCTTTAGCGTATACGTTTTCAGATTCCTTTTGGTTTTCAGCAGTAGAAGGTGAAGTGTATGCCATGGCCTCTTTGTTTACTGCCGTCATTTTCTGGGCTATTTTGAAGTGGGACGAAGAAATGGCAAGGCATCAAGCGGGTGAAGAATTGGATAGAACACCTAACCGTTGGCTACTTCTGATTATGTTCTTATTAGGTCTTGCAATTGGGGTGCATTTGTTGGGTATACTTGTGGTTCCTGCGATTGGCTATATCATTTATTTCCGTGTTGTAAAAGACACCACTTGGAAAGGTATTTTCATAACTGGTTTGGTATCTATTTTCGCACTTGGATTTATTCAAGAAGGTATTATCCCAGGATCTATTTCACTTGCTAGTTCATTTGAGGTATTCTTTGTGAATTCCATGGGTATGCCATTTTATTCTGGTACTATTTTCTTTTTTGGATTACTTGTATATGGCATATTTTGGGGTGTAAAATATGCCCGAAGAAAAGGAAAGACTATACTTTACAACAGTTTAATGGGACTTATTTTTCTATTGATAGGTTATGGATCATTTGCCGTTATTGTTATTCGCTCTAATGCAAATACGCCGTTGGATGAAAACGATCCAGAAAATTTGGTGACCTTACACTCCTATTTAAAAAGGGAGCAATATGGATACACGCCATTGTTTTCCGGTCCTTATTGGAATTCACAAGAAAATGATCAAAACGAATGGGAAAATGCATCGCCAAGCTATTTGAGACGATTCGTTGTTATAAAAGATAACGCAGAAATCAAAGCATTCACGAAAGAAGACGAAGCGACTGCATATGCCGAAGAGGTAAGCGGTTTAGTAGAAGAAAAATATTTCGCCTCGAATCGCATGTTGGTTGGTGAAAACAAAGTGGTTTATCAACCCATGAAAGCCACCTATCCATCTGATCAAACCACGATTTTCCCTCGAATGTATTCCGATGAAGAACGGCATATTCGCGGTTATAAAAATTGGTCAGGGTATGACCCGAACAAGGGTAGTTCATCGGCAAGTGGTAAAGACGGAAATAGATTGCCGACATTTGGAGAGAACCTTCGTTATTTCTTCCGATACCAGATCAATTGGATGTATACCCGTTATTTCATGTGGAATTTTGCTGGAAGACAAAACGACATTCAAGGACATGGTGATCAAATGCGTGGTAATTGGATTTCTGGAATAGGTTTTATTGACAATGCGCGATTAGGTAATCAAGACGAAGCTCCCTATTATACCAAAGAAAATCCTTCCAATAATAAATTCTATTTTATCCCGCTTATTTTGGCACTGGTAGGATTATTCTTTCACTTCTATAAATCACCTAAAGATGCTTTTGTACTCATGCTTGCTTTCCTTTTTACGGGATTGGCCATCGTCATATACTTAAATCAAAAGCCTTTTGAACCAAGGGAACGAGATTATGCCTACGCGGGATCATTCTACTTTTTTGCCATGTGGATTGGTATTGGGGTTTATGCTATTTATGATATACTCACAAGTAAAAAATGGATCTCAAACGGAATTGTTTCAGCTGGACTTTCTGGCGTTCTTGGTGTGGCTGCTCCCATTCTTATGGTAACTCAAGGATGGGACGATCATGACCGAAGCGGAAAAACCTCTGCTCGTGATCTAGCGTTAAATTATTTGGAATCTTGTTCTAAGAATGCCATACTTTTTACCAACGGAGACAATGATACGTTCCCCTTGTGGTACATGCAAGAAGTTGAAGGCAAAAGAACAGATGTACGAGTTTGTAACCTTTCACTAATGGGCACTGATTGGTATACAAATCAAATGAAAATGAAAGCATACGAGTCCGATCCTTTACCGATAAAGTTTCGAGAAGACCAAATTCTTATGCTTGCTGGGAATACCGATCAAATTTACTTCTTAAGTATGCGTGAATTGGTAAATTCTAACAATGATAAATTAATCAATGGTGTGCTGGATTTGCGCTTGAAGAACAACCTAAATAAAGCAAAAATGGCAATCAGCTATTTTGATTCAGAAGCCTCAAGATTTATTGCTCAAATAAATAGCGCAGATCAAGAGGTAAATAAAGCCAAAGGCATGTTACTGACAACAGATACAGCAAATATCAAACAAACTATTATCAATAAATTTAAAGGGTACAGTTACCTAGATGCCTCAATCGATAAATCAGGGATGAACGGGCAGATAATGCAATCTCTCGGGGCATTAATTCAAGACTTTGAATACCCAGAGTATATGGATTTCGTAGAAGAATATGGATATGCCGCGCCACCAGAAAAATTACGAGATTGGTCTTCAGTTGATTTAACTGATGCCATGGCCTTTGTAAGAAACGACTCAAATGCCGTTGAAAACGGTTCCAAACCTCTTGCATTTTTCCCTTCAAAAAAATTCTCGCTGCGCGTTAACAAGCAAAATGCTTTAACATCGGGTACTATAACCAAAGAGCAATTAGCAAGCTGTCCAGACCAAATTACTTTTGCCTACGATAGAGACCGCTATTTGACGAAAAGCGAAATTATGATGTTAGACGTACTCGCAAATAATGAATGGAAAAGAGGAATTTATTTTTCTAGTAATCGAGGATCTACCCTGTCGATTGCACTGCTTCAATCTGGGTACATCAAGCAGGTCGGTGTGGCTTATGAGCTTAGTCCTATTCGTGGGGAATTCAATAAATATACGCGCATGCCTTCGTTAATTGACGCCGATAAAATGTACAAAAACATGACGGAAGTTTATTCATATGGCGACTTGAAAAATCCAGATGTATTAACAGATTATTATGCAAGACGACACACTACTCAGTATAGACAGTGTTTTCTGCAATTAGCAGAAGAATTCTATTTCAGAGGTAAAAGAGCTGAGGATTCACTAAATGCCGTTACTAAAGTTTCAGCAAGTATTAAACCTGCAACGGAGTCCCAAAAACAAGCTTGGAGAAAACAAGTAGCTGATAATTTTGCCAAGACAGAAAAGCTTCTCGACATGGCAATGGAAATTTTACCTTTTGAAACTGTGTTAGATTTTGGTGAGGTAGGAGCCATCGACCCGCTCGGATCTTTGAGTTTGAACAGCGAGCACAGCCACTATGACCCAGAGCGCAAAGTACAGGCTTATGCAAGTGGTCATTTACACGAATATGTTCAGTTGTATACGTTGATCAACAAATTCGATAAAGCATCCGCACTGGCCACTAAGATTTTAGGAAGTTATGAAACTATTTTTGGATTCTTCCAAAATAGCGACCCAAGCCTAGCCGCAAATCCAGAAAATGCCGAGGATCTTCACGCTGCACTGGATGCATGTTTTAAAATTCAAACAACGGCTCAGAATGCTGGCCACACCAAACTAGCAAAAGAAGCAGAGAGCAAAATAGAGTATGTATATAAAAATATTACTCCATCAATCGTTGATGCGCTTTCAGGTTCAGATGAAGGTAGTGCCTTGAATCGACGTTTGCAAATGATGCGCAGTCACTATTGGGTTGAAGACAAACAAAACCTGAAAATAGGAAAATAGATGCGCTTCTTCAGGGTGCCAAAATTATTTCTTTGGAATTACCGAAAAGGAATTTGGCAAGGAAGAAAATCTGAGGTTTACCTGACCTTCGATGACGGTCCACATCCAATTATCACACCATGGGTGTTGGACCTATTAGAAAAGCACGGCGTGTTGGCAACTTTTTTTTGTATTGGAAAGAACGTAGATTCAAATTTAGATTTATTTAAACGTATTCAAAGCGCTGGACATGCCGTTGGTAATCACACCATGTTTCACGAAAGAGGTTGGCATTCCACTACGTCGCAATATATTGAATCCGTAATTCAAGCAAAAAAAAACAACCCTTCATCACTCTTCAGGCCTCCATATGGTTCACTGAACTTCCGTCAATTTAAAAAACTGAAAACACTTGGATTTAAAGTGGTGTTTTGGTCATGGATTAGTTACGATTTCGATCAAAATTGTTCTCAGGAAGAGATTTTAAAGCAGGCAAAACGCATTAAAGGTGGGGATATATTGGTTTTCCATGACAGCGAAAAAGCTAAATTCAACCTAGAGGGAGTATTGGAAAAAATTATTGTTGAATTGAAACAAAAAGGCCTGAAGTTCAGTACTATTAGCTAATGAATCATTTTATAAAACATCTCATCTCTGAATTCGGTCTTCCATTGACAAATCCGGTACTGGTGTTTTCCTTGTTGCTTTTCATCATTTTACTTTCTCCAATAGTACTACGTAGGTTGAGAATACCAGGAATTATTGGACTCATTATTTCAGGATTAATTATTGGACCTCATGCCCTTGGATTGATCGGATACAACGCATTGCAATCTGAAGGTTCTATCAAGCTTTTCTCAACGATTGGTTTGTTGTATATCATGTTCATGGCTGGCCTTGAGCTTGACTTGAATCAATTTAAAAAATACCTGAACAAAAGCTTAACCTTTGGTTTCCTAACGTTTATTTTACCTTTGATTTTAGGTTATCCAATTTGCTATTATGCGCTAAACCTAGATGCAACTGCAAGTTTACTAGTTGCCAGTATGTTCTCAACCCACACGTTGGTAGCTTATCCTATTATAAGCAAATACGGTCTATCCAAACACAGTTCCGTTGCGATTACAGTAGGAGGAACTATATTAACAGACACTGCGGTTTTAATCATTTTAGCCATTATTTCGAGTTCTACTCAAGGAAGCCTTGATGGAGCTTTTTGGTTAAGGTTGATTACTTCCTTGACAATATTCTCCATAATTATGTTTTATGGAATTCCAAAAGTTGCACGCTGGTTCTTTAGCAAATTAGATAGTGAGAAATCGTCTCAATATATTTTTGTGCTTTCCGTGGTGTTCTTTGCTGCTTTCCTTGCAGAAGTGGCAGGTGTTGAACACATCATTGGTGCCTTCGTGGCGGGATTGGTGTTGAACAGACTTATTCCACATAATTCCATTCTAATGAATCGAATAGATTTCATTGGAAATTCACTATTCATTCCATTTTTTTTAATTTATGTTGGAATGGTGGTAGATTACCGAGCATTTTTACAAGGAACATGGCCTCTTGTTATTGCAGGGGTACTGACAACTTTTGCGATTTTTAGTAAGTGGTTGGCCGCATTTGTTACACAGTTGATATTCAATATGTCTAATACGGAAAGGCAAGTGATTTTTGGACTAAGTACAAGCCATGCTGCAGCTACACTCGCCATAATTATGGTAGGCTATAACGAGGGAAATGGTATTCTAGACATTAACATTGTGAACGGCACAGTATTGCTGATCTTGTTTACTTGTATGACAGCCTCTTTTGTGACAGAAAGTGCAGGTAAAAAGTTATTGATAGAATTGAATGAATCTGGTGAAGGAGAGTTAAATGAGACGAAATTGAGAAATCAACACATCATGGTTTCGATGAATGAATTAAAAGGAAATGAAAGCCTAATTGACTTTTCGCTAATTATTTCTGATCCAAAGGTGATCAATCCAATATCTGTAGTGAGTGTTTATCCCAACAACGAAAAGGCAGAAATGATGATTCGAAAATCTCGAAAATCGCTAGAAGACATTGTAAAACACTTTTCAGTACACGAATCGAAATTAAATACCATTGCGACAAACGATTACA
>JBIJBD010000237.1:0-3067 GCA_044345395.1 Crocinitomicaceae bacterium
AGCGAAGAAGAACGAAAAATTTATGACCTCATCGCCAGAAGATTTATTTCCGCTTTTTACCCTGAATGCAGAATTTCTACCACAACCGTACTTGGAAAAGTTGACGAATTAAATTTTAAAGCAACCGGTAAACAACTTGTTTATTTAGGTTGGAAGTTTGTTTACGAGGAGTTGAAAGATGAATCTTCTTCAAAAAAAACAGATGAAGAGGATAAAATCATTCCTCTTTTTGCCGTTGGAGAATCAGGACCCCATGAACCTTTTATTCATAAAGGAAAAACTTCTCCTCCGAAATACTACACGGAAGCCACATTGCTCCGAGCAATGGAAAGCGCTGGAAAACTCGTGGAAAATGAAGAAATGAGGGAACTTATGAAAGAAAATGGTATCGGAAGACCCTCCACCAGAGCTAGTATTATAGAAACACTTTTCAAACGAAAATATATTGAAAAGAAAAAAAAGAACATTATTGCCACCGAAACAGGAATACATTTAATTGATACCATTCAGAGTGATTTATTAAAAAGTCCTGAACTAACGGGACAATGGGAGTATAAACTAAGACAAATTGAAAAAGGTAAATTTACTGGACTTCAATTTAAAGATGAATTGTCGGCAATGGTGCGTACCATCGTAGATGAAGTAATATTTGGAAAACAGAAAATATGATAGAAGTTAAAACAGTAATTAGGAAATCAATAAGGGAAAGTTGGGAGCTTTGGACAAAACCTGAACACGTTATTCATTGGAATTTTGCGATTGAGGACTGGGAATGCCCCAAAGCTGAAAGCAATTTTATCGTTGGAGGAGAATTTCATTACCTCATGAGGGCTAAGGACAAATCCATGGAATTCGACTTTTGGGGAACGTTTACAGAAATTCAAGAGCACAATTATATTGGTATAGTACTTGGCGATGGCCGAAAAATGGAAGTTCATTTCTCACAAATCCAAGAAAAAGAAACTGAGATAATTGAAAGATTCGAGCCTGAAAATCAGAATCCTGTAGATTTACAACAACAAGGTTGGCAAGCCATATTAACTAATTTTGCAACGTATGCCAAACAATACTAATATTTATCCATGCTTGTGGTTTGATGGAAATGCGCACGAAGCTGCTGATTTTTACCTTTCAATTTTTCCAAATTCGAAATTATTGAGTAAAACACCATTTGTCGCTGTGATGGAATTAAATGGTCAACGCTTTATGACCTTGAACGGTGGTCCGGAATATGCGTTTTCACCTGCCACTTCATTCGTTGTTTCTTGTGACAATCAGGAAGATGTTGATTTTTACTGGGAAAAATTGACGGCAAATGGCAAAGAAGGAAAATGTGGTTGGTTGACAGATCAATTTGGTGTTTCTTGGCAAATTGTACCTTCTATTTTATCCGAACTCATGCGAGATTCCGAAAAAGCACCTCGTGTCATGTTCGCTTTTATGCAAATGAAAAAGTTAATAATCGAAGATTTGATGAACGCCTGATTACATGCGGGTTGGTGCATGAATTCCCATAAGATGAAGAGCATTTTTTAATACCTTTCCAACAGATTCAGCCAACACCAATCTCATCTCTTTTGATTTCACATTTTCTTCAGACAATATTTTTACGGCTTGATAAAAATGGTTGAATGATTTAACTAATTCATAGGTATAATTCGCTAATAGTGCCGGTGAATATGACGTAGCGGCTTCTTGAACAATCACAGGAAATTGTATTAAATTTTTAACCACTTCTTTTTCTTCATCTAACAAATGAACTCCTTCTAATTGAACATTTTGGCGATTCGGTTCTGCTTTCTTCAGCAACGAACAAATTCGCGCATGAGTATATTGTAGAAATGGCCCGGTGTTTCCGTTTAACTCGATTGATTCTTCTGGATTAAAGAGCATTCTCTTCTTCGGATCTACTTTAATCAGGTAGTATTTTAATCCGCCAAGTCCGATTTGTTCGTACAGATTTAATTTTTCCTTTTCATCCAGACCTTCTAAATGACCGCGTTCTTTTGTCATTTCCGTAGCTTTTTCGACTACTTCTTGCATTAAATCATCCGCATCTACAACTGTGCCTTCTCTCGATTTCATCTTACCTGAAGGAAGATCCACCATTCCATAGGAAAGATGGTAACAATTTTTTGCCCAAGAAAAACCTAGTTTTTCAAGAATTAAAAACAAGACCTTGAAATGATAATCTTGCTCATTACCAACGGTATAGACTATGCCTGACAACTTTGGAAAATCTTCAAATCTTTCGATAGCGGTACCAATATCTTGTGTCATATATACAGCTGTTCCATCTGAACGCAATACCAATTTTTCGTCTAAACCCTCGTTTGTTAGATCAATCCAAACAGAACCGTCGTCTTTCTTAAAAAAGATTCCGGAATTCAAACCCTTCAATACCTGATCTTTGCCCAATAAGAATGTATCAGATTCATAATACAATTTATCGAATTCAACGCCCATTCGCTTGTAGGTGCTATCAAATCCTTCGTACACCCAACCATTCATTGTTGTCCAAAGCAAGTATGTTTGTGGGTCGCGCGCTTCCCATTTCAGCAACATCTCTTTGGCCTCTCGCATTAATGTCGATTGACTTTTCGCTAAATCTTTTATTTTATCATCTATTGCCGAAAGTGCTTTTTCGTCTTTATCAATTTTAGCATTGGACAATTCAAGAAATTTTAATTTAATCTCTTGGTGATCGTGTTCAAATTGTCCGTTTTCCCAATTACCAATTATGTTTTTAACTTCTGCGTTCAGTTGTTTATCAAACTCAACATAATATTTTCCTGCGAGTTTATCCCCTTTAAGTCCAGTATTTTGAGGGGTTTCTCGCTCTCCTAATGAATTTAAAGGCGAGAATTTTTCCCAAGCTAACATACTTTTACAAATATGAATACCTCGGTCATTGATCACCTGAGTTTTAATTACTTCATGTCCTGCAAACTCAAGAATTCGCGAGACTGAATGACCTAGAAAAATATTTCTAAGATGTCCTAAATGCAGTGGTTTATTAGTGTTTGGAGACGAATATTCCACCATTACAGTTGGTTTAGAATTACTT
>JBIJBD010000209.1:0-3842 GCA_044345395.1 Crocinitomicaceae bacterium
ATGAAGATCTGCATGCGCATCTATCCAAACAACGCCTAATTTCGCCATGGGAAATGCCTTTTTTATGCCCGCAATTGTACCTCCTGCAGAACAATGATCGCCCGCCAAAACAAATGGAAACTCACCATTCTTTAATGTACTTTCCACTTGGGCTGAAACTTGCTCATAGACTAGTTGCATTCCGTCTATATATTTAGCAAATGAATGAGGAGTGGGATGGTCTAAAAGGTCGTTTTGATGAGGTAAAACCATTGTTGGATACACGGCAAATAGCGAAGAGTTTTGCTGACGGGCAGCAACCTGAATCGCTTCTGGACCGATAGACGCACCTCTGGTACCCGCTCCAAGTTCCGATTTATTGATGATGAATGATAAAATGCTTGACATAAACTGCTTGGAATAAAGCTTAACAAAGTTAGCTCTTTAATTTGGCACTTTGACTAAAATCAAACAATAACTTCTTTTCCGTATACTTGCACTATGAAACGAAAAATGTATTGCCTGCTTCTAATAATTTTATGCTGGAATCATTCACGTGCCCAAAAATCCAAGGTTTTCTCCGGAGTACTTACCTATGCCATCGAAACATTAAATGCTGGAGATAGCTCAACTCGGGCAAAAATGATTATTTATGCAAAGGATTCACTTATTAGGGTAGTAAATTTCCATACGGAGACCGGAAAGCAAGAGTTAATCAAACACCTATCGTATAATAAGTCATATTTATTAATCGAGACACCACTTCAAAATTTTGCAATCAGAACCAATGAACACTTACTAAAGGATTCTATCAGTTACCAAATTGAGAAAGTTAGGGGTTCCAAAAAAATTGGTGGAGTCAAATCGAGAAAATTACTCGTAAAATATGCCGAAAACCAACTTCCACTTACCTGCTTTTATTACAAGAAAATTGCAAGCAAATATGCGAATAGCATGAAAGCTTTTCCTGGGTTACCTACCTTATTCTACTCATTTTCTGATAATGGAATTTTGCGTTATCGCTTGGAAAAAATTGAATATAATGACCCGCCACTGGCACTGTTTCAACTTCCAAAAGATTATAAAATAGTCTCCATGGAGGAGTTTTCATTAATCTTCGATGAACTCTATAAAAAAGACTAAATAGACTACTAACAACGTGCTGTTTAAACTTATGTAATTCTTACAATTGATGCATGATAGTTACTCGTAAATTCGTTAGAGTGACCATTATGGAAGAAAACGAATTTACCCCGCATCAAACGAATCCTGACGGAGAGTCAAAAGCTAAACAGGATAAAAAATCAACCGCTACCTCAAAAACTAAACAGGTGAGGTCTAACGGACTTATAGCCTCTATCCAAGCTATTGATTGGAAAAATGCCCGGGTAGTATTCGGCACTTTACTACTCGTATATTCTTTATTTTTACTATTAGCATGTATTTCCTATTTTATAACATGGCAAATTGATCAAGACAAAATTATTGGGAAATCATTCTTCGAATTTATGTTTCAAAGTGAAATGGAGCCTATGGCAAATTGGTTGGGAAGATTTGGGGCATGGACTGCACATTTTTTTGTTTACAATCTCTTTGGTGTTTCATCTATTGGCTTTGCATTTATTTTTTTTATTTTGGGGTTCAAAGTTTTATTTGAAAAAAACTTGCTACCAATTTGGAAATCCATCTCAACAACGTTTCTGTTTATTCTTTGGGGATCTTACTTTTTTGGCTATTTTTCAGATAAACTCAATTATTTAGGTGGGAAATTTGGTTTTTCACTGAACGAATGGTCTACAATGACATTTGGGACGATTCCAACAATGGTAATCATATTAAGTTTATTATATATAGTTATTACAATAACCTTGAATCCAAACTACACCGAAATCTTCAATTACCTATTTAACAGAGAACCGAAACTTAGTACAACTATTGGTGACGACACCCAACCAATTTCAGAGACCTCAGGTTACCATGATGCATTTGATGATATACTTATCGTAAATCCAATTAAAGAGGAGGAAATTAAACAAGATGTAGTTTCTGAAACAGTTGATTTTTCTGACGATGAAGAAGATTTTATTGACGACTCTCTTAGTGAAATTGAGGTGGTATATAAGGACCCTACTGAAGAGCTTCCTTCAGCGGATGACGAATTCGAAATTGAGCTTCCTGTTGAGGAAGATGTGTTTATTCCAACGAATATTAATTCTCCTTCTCCCCCACTTAACGATGAAGAAAATTTAGCAGAACTTTTAGTGTCGCAGCATGGAGAATATGACCCAACAAAAGATTTAGAGGGATATATGTTGCCTCCAATTGATTTGATGAAGGAATATGGTTCAGGGGGTGTATCTGTAAATAAAGAAGAACTTGAAACAAATAAAGACCGTATTGTTCAGACTCTTTCACACTATAAAATAGATATTGCAAAAATCAAGGCAACGGTTGGACCTACCGTGACACTCTATGAAATTGTTCCAGCACCCGGTGTGAGGATTTCAAAAATTAAAAACTTAGAGGACGACATTGCACTGAGTCTTAGCGCTTTGGGAATACGAATTATCGCACCTATACCTGGTAAAGGGACAATTGGAATTGAAGTTCCTAATTCCAATCCGGAAATGGTTTCGATGCGCTCCTTAATTGCCTCTGAAAAATTTCAAAATTTTGACGGGGAGCTCCCGATAGTGATGGGAAAAACCATTACTAACGAAACCTACGTTTTCGATCTAACCAAGATGCCGCATTTATTAGTCGCAGGTGCTACCGGTCAAGGAAAATCTGTCGGACTTAACGCAATTCTCATCTCTATTTTATACAAAAAACACCCTGCTCAGGTTAAATTTGTATTGGTTGACCCCAAAAAGGTTGAACTCACGCTTTACAATAAAATTGAACGCCACTTTCTTGCCAAACTACCCGGAGAAGAGGATGCAATAATCACCGATACTTCAAAAGTTGTAAATACTCTAAATTCTTTGTGTATTGAAATGGATGAACGCTACGAATTGTTAAAAGACGCTGGCGTAAGAACAATCAAAGAATATAATGCGAAGTTTATTGGTAGAAGATTAAATCCTGAAAAAGGGCACCGCTACCTTCCATACATCGTAGTTCTCATTGATGAATTTGCCGATTTAATTATGACCGCAGGTAAAGAAGTGGAACATCCAATTGCACGTATCGCACAATTGGCACGTGCCATTGGTATACACCTAATCGTGGCAACTCAAAGACCTTCAGTTAATGTAATTACGGGAATGATAAAGGCGAATTTCCCAGCGCGCATTGCCTTTAGGGTTTTATCAAAAATTGATTCCCGTACCATTCTTGATGCATCAGGTGCAGACCAATTAATCGGTAGAGGAGATATGCTTATCAGCACAGGATCAGACATGAAGCGTTTACAATGTGGTTTTGTAGATACCCCAGAAGTGGAGGATATATGCAGTTTCATAGGTGATCAACGTGCATATCCAGAAGCATTACTTCTTCCAGAATACATTCCTGAAGGCGGAGAAGGTGTTGGAGATTTTGACATGAATGAAATTGACCCAATGTTTGTAGAGTCAGCACGCATTGTCGTCATCAACCAACAAGGTTCAGCGAGTTTATTGCAACGAAAACTCAAGTTAGGATATAATAGAGCCGGAAGAATCGTGGATCAATTAGAAGGCATGGGAATTATTGGCTCCTTTCAAGGAAGTAAAGCACGCGAAGTGCTTTATTCAGATATTGAATCATTAGACGACCTACTCAGAACTAAGGGTCTTATTTAACGGATAGCACGTTCATTAAATAACACATAACCATAACTAATTTGAAAGGCATATGGATTCAGTTGTTTTGGAAAGTAA
>JBIJBD010000066.1:0-13017 GCA_044345395.1 Crocinitomicaceae bacterium
CACCCGAAGAGGCCCCACAGGAGAATGATAAATCAATGAGGTTGAGGCTAGGAAAGTTTGCCCTTCAAATGCTTCTATAAATTGTAGACTACCGTCGTTATTTTTAGTTAATTGCAAAAATGGCTGATAATAGTAGTAATCTAAGCGGAAATCTATATTTTTCAATGGTGTGAATATCAAATTGATACCACCTCCCATGTGTTGATGTGACCGGAATTCCGGCAAGAAATATGTATCCATATCAGGTATTACTGAAAACGTAGGTAGGGACAATAAACTAGCTGTGTAGTTAGCAAATAAGGATTGGGAATTGAACTGGCCTTTTGCATGCACTCCTACGTGCCATTTTTTAGTGGACAATAAAAACGATTGAAATTCTACTTGCATGTTTAACCACGAGTGGTATTTACGAAAAGTTTCTTCGAAAACAGAGGTAGAGCCTGGTTTTGTGTTCTCCCGACCTTCAATAAGTCGAGCTTTAAGAAAGAACATGGTTCCAGCAGATGCGAACTGTTTCCGGGTTAACGTACTCTGTTTAAATTCCCAAGAAAGAGAACTTCCAAAAAAAGTAGTAACATCTGCAGTATCTTTACTTGTAAATGTATTGGTTTGATAATATTCGTCATCCAACTCAAAATATCTAAAATCAACTACAGACTTAGCTTTATTACCAACAGGCAAGACAAAATTCATACCCGCATACATTTCATTTTGAATTAAAAAAGAAGGTTTAACATCTTCAAAAAATGTAGCTAAACTTCGGTAATAGTCCCATCGATTCATCACGAAATAACCATTCATGGAAATGGGATAAACTGATGGGAATTCCAATTTAAATCCTGCTTGTGCGGAGCCATAAAACTTTCCAAAGTACGATTCCGCGTGCACATTCGTTAACACCTTTCCTAGTGATCGGTATGTTAATCCAACATAGGCAGTGTTTACAGGTCTTGATGAAAAATGGCCACCAACATCTACCTTAAAATCTTTTGCCTTTGTAAGCTTCACATCCACATTGAAGGAGCTATCTTTTTGCATTTGCAAAATCGGATACAAATAGTCTATCTCATCAGATGAGTACAATCGAAAAAACCTTTTTTCAAATAATGAAGCTGAAATTTCCTTCTTTGAATTGAACCCCATTAACGAATTGTTTAAAAAGGCTGCGCTTCCTTTTGTCTGGTTCTTGTTAACAGAACTAATTACCAATGGTGGTAATGAAGCTCTAAAAAAAGCTCTTTTTTTTTTCATTTCCGTACTATCCAAATTTGATTCAACATATGAAAGAAGGGAGTCCATGTATTTATTTGCTGAATTATATCCATCTTGTATGGCTTGATCAACAGCACTAAAATCAAATGTTCCGACTGTTGTTTTAGGATCAATAATAATCCCTTCCGTACACGGAAGATTATAATTTGTTGGGGTTGTCATCATAATGGATATAAGCCCCATGAAATCACGCTCATCAATAGCCCTTGGATTGTCTGAAACATTGCTGCCAATAATAAAATCAGGATGAAAATCGTTGTACATAACATCTAGTGGGAAATTATTATACAAACCTCCATCAAACAATACCTGACCATCAACTTTTATCGGATTTACATAAAAAGGATACGTCATTGAACTTCGCACGGCTTCGTTCAAATTTCCTTTTGAAAATATAACGCTGGTTTTGTTTTGAACATCAGAAGCTACACAGCGAAAAGGCACAAATAACGAATCAAAATCATTTGATTTACTGGCAGCCACATGACCGAAGATTCTGAGCATTTCATAATCCAGTAAAGAAGGTGTTACCAAATTCAATGGGATAGACTTACGTAGTATACTATCTTTTGAAAAAGAGAATTCAAAGGTACCTGCATGCTCCGGATCTTTTCGAAAATAATATTGCCTTTCAACATCCAGTTTTCCTGATGTCATTAATTGGAATTTTTCACTTTTTACATAGGCTGTAATTTCATCAGGAGAGTATCCACAAGCGTACAATGCACCAACTAATGCACCAGCTGAAGTACCTGTAATATAGTGAATGGGGATTTTACGTTCTTCTAAAGCCTTTAACACGCCGATGTGAGACAACCCCGCTGCGCCTCCACCACTTAATACAAGCCCCACACGCTGTTGCGCATTTGTTAAAAATGGAATAAGGATAACTATTAGGAAAAAATAACGCATCTTTCGAGTTAATCGTTTTCTTTACGCAAATTTAGACCATAATCATTGAAAATGAATTCAAAAGAAGTGTTAAATAGCAAAGAAGTCAGTATCACAGCCAAATGTTTTTTTGGTTTTGAAGAAACGCTTGCGGATGAATTAACAGAATTAGGGTTTCAACGCTTAACAATTCTTAATAGAGCTGTACGATTTAAAGGTAGCTGGAAAGATGTCTATTTCTTAAATCTTCACAGTCGTTGTGCAATTTCAATTTTGGTTGAAATTGATCACTTTGATATTAAAACGGAAAAGGATCTATACACGTCTTGTATGCAAATTGATTGGACCGAAATTTTCGATTGTCGAAAAACCTTTGCCGTTAAAGGTGCAATATTTTCCACTATTTTTAAAAACACCCATTACCCTTTCCTTTTGGTTAAAGATGCGATAGTCGACTCCTTCAGAAATAAAGAATTAGATCGTCCGAACATTGACATAAAAAAACCACAAGTTTTAATCGACTTATATGTGAAAGACCATCAGGTTACGCTTTCTTTAAATACCAGTGGCTTACCCTTGTTTCAACGTGGTTATAGACAATCTACTGGTGAGGCCCCCTTGAATGAAGTAGTAGCAGCATGTTTAATTCGACTTAGTGGTTGGGATAAGAAAACTACCTTTTTGGATCCATTCTGTGGTTCGGGAACCCTGCTCATTGAAGCAGCATTGTACGCTAGCGGAATTCCATCATTAATTGAGCGACAACATTTTGCATTTAAAAATTTAAAAAATTACCAACCACTGCTGTGGCAAGGAATTTATGACAATGCTAAAAGAATTGTACGTGAATTACCCGCTCAAATTATTGGAGGAGATATATCAGACGAAATGGTACTTAAATCAAAGCGAAACTTGCGCACCTTTAGTTTCGGTAGACTCATTCAAGTTCAGTCAAAAGATTTTAAAACAATTGCTTTAGAAGGTCCAATTTTCATTCTTACAAATCCACCATACGGTGAACGACTAGTAGCAGAAATAGAGCAACTTTATGGAGAATTGGGTTCTTGGCTAAAACATACCTTGACGGGATCAGAGGCATGGGTAATCTCCTCTACTAACGAAGGATTAAACGCGATTGGATTAAAACCTGAAAAAAAATACAAGATTTTTAACGGAGATTTAGAATGTAGTTTTAGGCAGTTTAAAACCTATTCAGGTTCTTTGAAGTAAGACAAAAAAAGCTGTTTTCACAGCTTTAGATTTATCTTTTACTTATTTCGACGTAGTCTCGTACGGTTTTTCCGACATATATCTGACGAGGTCTGCCTATTGGCTCTTTATTTTCAGTCATTTCCTTCCATTGAGCAATCCATCCTGGTAATCTCCCGAGTGCAAACATTACCGTAAACATTTCAGTTGGAATTCCAATTGCCTTGTAAATAATTCCTGAATAAAAATCAACATTCGGATATAAATTTCGTGCTTTGAAATAATCGTCCTCTAGTGCAACTTTTTCTAATTTTTTAGCAATATCGAGCAATGGGTCATTTACTCCTAATTTTTCTAAGACATCGTCACAAGCCTTCTTGATAATTCTTGCCCTAGGATCAAAATTCTTGTACACTCGGTGACCAAAGCCCATGAGTCTAAATGGATCATTTTTGTCTTTAGCTTTTGCTACCCATTTATCTACATTTCCCCCGTCTTTGTGAATGGATTCTAACATTTCAATAACCTCCTGATTGGCGCCACCATGTAAAGGCCCCCACAATGCAGAAATACCTGCCGAAACAGTTGAATATAAGTTTGCTTGAGATGAACCTACAATTCTAACCGTTGAAGTGGAACAATTTTGCTCGTGATCAGCATGTAAAATCAATAACTTATTCAACGCGTCAACAACCACTGGATCAATTTCGTAATCTTCTGTAGGCATAGCAAACATCATGTACAAGAAATTTTTACAGTAATCGAATTCGTTTCTCGGATACATGAATGGGTGCCTCATTGAATTTTTGTAGGCCCATGCGGCTAATGTAGGTAACTTAGCAATGAGACGATGTTTAGTTAAATTTTTCTTTTCGTCACTTCGATTTGGATCTAAAGATTCAGGATAAAATGTCGATAGAGAAGAAATCATTGAAGATAATACCCCCATTGGATGCGCTTGCGCAGGATATGCCTCAAAAAATCGCTTCATATCCTCATGAACAAGGGTATGTTTCTTAATACTCTGCTCAAAATCTTTTAACTCATGTTCCGTAGGCAATTCTCCATAAATGAGTAGGTAAGCCACCTCGATGAACGTCGCTTTTTCTGCAAGTTGTTCGATGGGATATCCGCGATAATGCAGAATTCCTTCCTCTCCATCTAAGAACGTAATGGCACTCTTGGTTGCTCCTGTATTTTTGTAACCAGTATCAAGTGTGACATACCCTGTTAAATCTCGAAGTTTTGAAATATCAATAGCTTTCTCGTTTTCAGAACCGACAATTACTGGCAATTCGTATACCTTGCCGTCCAATTCAATTTTTGCTGTTTCGCTCATGAGTTAAATGTAAAATACGTGTTAAGTTCGTGCCTAAAATTACAAAAGAAAAAATCAAATGCCCATAATTTATCATAAATAATTTAAAAAGAACTTGATTAAGGAATTTATAGATTTTCAAAGATGTAATCCAACATCATCTGAAACAAATGATTGCGAGTATTTCCGCCATAAATACCATGATTTCTATTTGGATAAATAAACAAATCAAATTGTTTGTTTGCTTTTACCAAAGCATTGATCATTTCCATGGTATTTTGGTAATGAACATTATCATCCGTAGACCCATGAATCAGCAAATACTTTCCTTTTAATTGCTGTACATAATTTATAGGTGA
The DNA here is from genome assembly GCA_044345395.1 of Crocinitomicaceae bacterium. Taxonomy (GTDB): domain Bacteria; phylum Bacteroidota; class Bacteroidia; order Flavobacteriales_D; family Crocinitomicaceae; genus UBA952. The sequence goes on from JBIJBD010000066.1 coordinate 5,050, forward strand.
ATTCAGATCATAACCATTTTCATTTTCCTGTGGAGTACGCATGAAGCGTTCCGTGTAAATGTTGTCGTAATAGCGCCAATTAGTAACTGGTGCAACAGCTATGGCCATTTTAAAAACATCAGCACCTTTTGTTATACCGAGTGATGCCATATACCCACCATAACTCCATCCCATTATTCCAAATCTAGTGGCATCCACATACGATTGCTTTTGTAATTCTTTACAGGCATTGATTACATCTTCGATTTCCAATTTTCCGAGCTGCAAATAGGTTGATTTTTTAAATTCAGCACCCCTGTACATAGTACCTCTTGGATCAACAGAAAAAACGATATATCCTTTTTGAGCCAATAGTTGATGATACATGTAATCATTACCATCCCACGCATTTTTCACTTCATTGCTTCCAGGCCCCCCATATACTGTAACATACACAGGGTATTTTTTTGAAGGATCAAAGTTTATTGGTTTGATTATAGATGCATTAAGTTCTACTCCATTTGCGTTGATTTTAATAAATTCTTTTGGAGATATTTTATACGTATTCAATTTAGAGACTAACTCTTTGTTGGATTCTAATTCTATCAATTGTTCGCCTTTGGTATTTCGCAATACATGAGCAGTTGGTGTATTCGCAGTCGAGTAAGAATGAACAAAATATTTATACCCACGAGTAAACTGTGCCTCACTCCATCCTATTTCGGGTGTTAAACGTTCTGTAGATCTTTTAGAAATATCAAGTTTGTAAATTGCTTTATTAAGTGGGCCATTCGCAGCTGCACTGTAAAAAATATATCCGCCCTTTTCATCAAGACCCAAAAATTCCATTACATCCCAGTTACCTATAGTCAATTGTTCCGACTTCCCGTCAAATCCGACCTTATATATGTGATTATACCCTGATGATTCACTCGTTCTTAGCAGAGAATTACCATCTTTCATTATAATTAAATTATCGTCAATTTCTACATAAGTAGTTGATTTCTCTTCAAAAAAAACTTTAGCTATTGGCTTATTCATTGAAAAATCAACCACGTGATATTTTAAGTGATTTTGGTGCCTGTTTAATGTCTGTATAATTAACTTATTTTCAACAGTTGACCAGTTAATTCTTGGTATGTATTCATATTTCCCAAGGTCAATATTAGAAATCTTTCCTGTTTTGAGAGTAACAAAATGAGCACTAACGATACTATTAGCTTCTCCCGCTTTTGGGTATTTATATTTGTAATTTTCGGGATATAAATTTCCATAATAAGCCAAATTAAACTCTTTAACTTCTTTTTCATTGAATTTTAAAAAGGCAATTCGCTTGCTATCAGGCGACCAACCGTATGCTTTTGTAATAGCAAATTCTTCTTCATACACCCAGTCAGTTGTTCCATTTATTAATTTGTTATTTTTTCCATCCTTCGTTAATTTTTGAACCTCCCCATTTGAAACATTCCTTACAAATAAGTCATTGCCATGGATATACGAAACCATTTTGCCATCTGGTGAATATTCAGCCAATGTCTGAGGCTGGTGCTTTTCATCTAAAGGAACTAATTTTTTGGAAGCCAAATCAAATAAATAATAGTTGGCCGTGTAACTTCTGCGGTATTTAGGCGTGACTTCGCACATGAACAGGATTTTTGTTTCATCACTATTAAACTCGTAATCGTCATAAATCAATTGTTTTCCCCCATAATGCAGTAAGGTACCATCAACCAATATGCTGCCTTGATCCGTTGGATCTGTAATCTTGTACTTTCTAATGGATAAATCTTCTGATGTTTTTGTATAAAATTCTCCATCCTTCATCGACTTAAATCCTTCCACACCTTTCGCATAGAACTCATAAGATTTCCAAATTTTCTCAATGGTTATTTCTTGACCGAATAAACCTGTAGAAAACTCAATACAAAAAGTAAAAACAAAAAAAACAGTACGCATCATCAATTGAATTTTGGTCGAATTTACAACTACTTTTTACTTAAAGGTACGAAAATTTAAACATTTAGTTAAAAAAACGTGGCTTCATGTTAACAAAATGATAACCTTCGTTCATTAAAAATAATGTAATTTTGTTTACAAATTGGGGCTGATATCCTAGAGGAAATTTATCCGAAACCAGCTTCAATTCAAACTAAACTGTTTTACACACATGCTTATTGGTTTGATCCGTCGTGTTGTAGTCAAAAACCCAATGTCTAATTTTCAATATTAACACTATGAAGAAAATTCTATTTTCCGTTTTTACATTAGTATCTGGCCTAAGTGTCGCACAAGATTGTGCGAAAATTTTCATCTCTGAATACGTAGAGGGATGGTCAAACAATAAAGCACTAGAAATATATAATCCGACGAGTACTTCAGTTAATCTAGGAGAGTATTTTGTTGCACGTTATTCGAATGGTTCAACTACTGCAACAGTTGCTAATTCAGTTCAACTTTCAGGAACTGTACCTCCATATGGTGTATATGTTGCTGTTTTGGATAAGCAAGATCCTAACGGAACAGGCCAAGAAGCACCAGTTTGGGATTCTTTAATTGCTCGAGCTGATGGTTTTTACAGTCCTGTGTACAATACAAGCAATGCCTTTTATTGGAATGGAAATGACGCAGTCATGTTAGCTAAAGGTACTTTACCTGCTGATCCATCCTTACTCATTAATGCAACCAATGTAACGAGTTTCTCAATCATTGATATTTTTGGAAAAATTGGGGAAAATCCTGCGAATGAAACAGGTTCTTCAGCAGGAAATGATGGTGCTTGGTCAACACAATTTCCATACAGCACTGGACTTGGCACGTTGGTTACTAAAGACCACAGTATGATTAGAAAAGTTACAATAAAAAAAGGAGTTTCAACACCGGTTTCATTTTTTGACCCTTTACTCGAGTGGGATACCATTCCAGCGGTAGTTGTTCGTTTAGATGCCAATGGCGATACATTGTTTGGAACTTCAGGAAATCCAATTTTAGACGGTAATTGGTTTTCGTTAGGGGAGCACGATTGCGCATGTAACCCGGCTAGCGTTATTGAAAACGAAAACGTTTCTGTTTCAGTTTTTCCAAATCCAACGTCAGAATGGCTTAATGTGCAAATGAACGGAAAGGTAAATAACGCAGTATTAGTAGATGCCTTTGGTAAAACCATTGGTAATTATCGTAATCTGACGTCAAAAACTCAATTGCTAGTGAATGTTGAGCAATTAACAGGTATTTATTTTTTACGCCTTCAAACAATTGAAGGAAAAACGATTACGAAAAAAATAATCATTAAATAAAGACTGTTTTCGTAGGTCGTAAGTTATGAAATATATTTTCATTGTTGTTTTAACGTGTTTAACATGTTCGCTTTATGGTCAATCCACCTTATTAGGTACTGTTACAGATGATGTTACTCGGCAATCGGTTGTAGGTGCTAGAGTTTCCTTAATTTCTTCAGATGGCTCCGTTAAAAAAGCGGGAACTGACACGGAGGGTATATTCACCTTTAACGGGCTTTCGAAAGGTAAATACACTGTTCAAATAGCCATGATTTCGTTCGATACGATTCGGGAAAACGTAATTGTAGACAAACCCTTAATTAAGATGTCTTTTGTCTTGGGCGGTAGTAAAGAGCTAGATGAAATTCGATTAATCAGTAATCTCGTAAAGGAAAATCAAAACGTACCCGTTGCATTGACAAAAATTTCCTTACAAAAAATAACTGAGGAGCTAGCATCACGAGATCTTCCCATGCTTTTAAATGGAACCGCAGGAGTTTACGCAACTCAAACAGGAGGAGGCGACGGAGACGCTAGAATTAACGTAAGAGGATTTGACCAACGAAATGTGGGCGTAATGATTGATGGCGTGCCAGTTAACGACATGGAAAATGGCGCGGTTTATTGGTCCAATTGGTTCGGTCTCGATGCTATTACCTCGCAAATGCAAGTTCAACGCGGACTCGGAGCTACAAAAATTGCCATGCCATCTATTGGAGGAACAATTAATATTATCACTCAAGGAATTGGCAACAAAAAAGGCGGCATGGTTAAGCAAGAATATGGTACAGGTGATTTTTTCAGAACGGTAGCATCTTACAATACTGGAATGACCAAATCCGGTTGGGGATTAACCGTTTCTGGCTCTTATAAACAAAGTAATGGTTGGGTATTCGGCACACCTAGTCAAGGATATTTTGGTTACGGTAAAATTTCTAAAAGCATCAAATCACATTTGATTACACTTTCTGCCTTCGCTGCACCACAATGGCATGGACAACGATCGTTTAATCAGGCTATTCAATATTTTGACACAGACCTTGCTCGAAAATTAAACGTCCCTATTGATTCGAATCAGCAATTTTTCGACATGGGTATTCGTTTTAATCAACATTGGGGTAATCGAACAGATGCAAATGGCAATAAGTATGTTTTTAATGAAAGAAAAAATTTCTATTCAAAACCACAAATCACATTAAAAGACTTTTGGAAGGTTAACAAGAAATTATCCATTTCAAATATGGGTTACATGTCTATTGGAAGAGGTGGAGGTACAAGTATTTTTAATTCTGGAGCCTTGTTAAGAGATAGCACCGGCCTAATCGATTGGGACCAAATTGAGCAAGAAAATAAAGTTAATTCACTCTTCGGAACACCTAATATTGACCCTATATATTCACCTACAGAAATAAAATCTTCTCAAGTGTTATTAGCGAGTATTAACAATCATTTCTGGGTTGGATACTTAGGACAATTCAATTACACCTATTCTAAAAAAATAGAATTTTCCGGGGGTATTGATTTTAGGTATTACGAAGGAAGACATTACCAACGTATTCAAGATTTACTTGGCGGCGACTACTTTGTAGATAAATTGGATAAAAATGCTTCATCTCCCATGAAACGCGTTGGTGACAGGGTTGCTAAAAATACGTTTAATTCAGATCGAGATGGAAATGTACAATGGTCTGGTGCATTTGGTCAAATGGAATATACCGGTGAAAAATGGTCCTATTTCGTAAATGTTTCAGGGATTGTAAACGGTTACCAAGGAGTTGATTATTTTAAAAAGAAAAAATTGGTTTTACCCGACACCGTTCTCTACATTGGATATGGTGATCAAGGAATAAACTGGATGGCAGATTCGATAACATATAATGGCCAGACGTATACCGTAAATAGCCCTGGATTGGAATACCAAAAAACCGAATGGAAGTATTTACCAGGTTTTACTTTCAAAGGCGGTGCAAGTTACGCATTTAGTAAAGGAACGAATGCTTATTTAAATTTGGGTATTTTGAACCGTACGCCACAATTTTCAAATGTTATTGACAACAACACCAATACATTCTTTGGTGAAATTGTGAATGAGAAAATCTATGCTGTTGAAGGTGGACTAAACTATGCCTTAAAGAACTTTGGCATTAACTTTAATGCTTATTTCACTAATTGGAAAAACAAACCATTTCCATATGGTGTGCAAGTGCCAGACCCACAAGATCCTACAGAATTCATTCGCATCAACATCAATGGAATGGATGCTGTTCACATGGGTGGTGAAATTGATATAGCCTATAATTTCAACAAAAAACTTAGTGGTGAGCTTATGCTTTCCGTTGGGAATTGGTTTTGGAATTCCTCCAAAACTATTTTTATTCCGCAATACGATTCGTTAGAATTTAGTTTTGATGCTAAAGGTGTTCACGTGGGTGATGCAGCCCAAACTGCACTAGCAGCGAGCTTGAGGTATGAGCCATTTAAAAATTTATATGTCAAGGTTCAGGCGCAGTACTTTGATCGTTATTATGCCAATTTTGATCCGTTTAGCCTACAAGGTGCAAATGGAGGTAGAGAATCGTGGGAGATGCCAAGTTATTACCTCATCAATCTTTTCGCTGGCTATCGTCATCCTCTTAAAAATATGACTCTTGTGACAGGAGGAACCATTACAAATGTATTGAACAGTACATTTATATCAGATGCCACGAACAATGCTAATGATATTTACGATAATTTTGACGCCCAATCCGCTACAGTAATGTTTGGACAAGGTCTTCGATTTAATTTATCTCTCGCTTTACAATTTTAAACTACGAAAATGAAAAAAATAATTTTATCAGGTTTTCTTGCAGTTAGTTCACTCGTTACTTTCGGACAAACCATTTCTGATGCTCGTAACATGGGTATTGGTCAAACAGTTACCATACGAGGGGTTGTCACAAACGGCACTGAATTAGGAAGTATTCGTTATGTTCAAGATGCGACTGGAGCATTACCGATTTACGGAACAGGATTAAACAGCCTTTTACGAGGTGATTCAGTTACTGCTACTGGACCATTATTAGATTTTAGCGGATTATTGGAAATTTCGCCAGTATCAAATTTCATTGATCATGGTCCTGCTTTAGGAGGATTACCAACGCCTCAATTAGTTCCACTTTCTGTTATTAATGAATCTATTGAAGCTCAGTTGGTTCGAGTTGACAATGTAACCTTTGTTCAAACCGGAAATTTTGCTACCGGAAATAGTACAGTTCAAATAACCGATGGAAGTACGACTTTAGATGTGCGAATTAACGGATCTACGAACATTGATGGCACAGCCATTCCAACAGGTCCCGTTTCAATTGTTGCTCTTGTGGGTCAATTCAATGCCAATTACCAAATTGTACCAAGGGATTTAAATGATATTTTTCCTTATGTTGCTCCGGCTCGTGAGATAAACGTTAAAATGGCAGGAATTACCGTTTTGAATAATGGAACTTACGTTATTGGAAATGTTGCTTCAACCAATGTAACTATTCAAAATTCAGGATCTCAGAACTTGACTGTAACAGCAACAACATTAAGCGGTGCCAACGCAGCAGATTTCAGTGGAACATTTAGTGGAACAGTTGGCCCAACAAGTAGCCAATCATTTACCTTGAACTTTGCGCCAACAGGTACAGGAACTCGCACAGCAACTTTGAGTATTGCAAATGACGATAGCGATGAAAACCCTTATATAATAACATTATCAGCTGTTGGAACGGATAATTTAGCTACTGAACCGACTTCAAATCCAACAAACTTGACTTTTCCGTTAGTAAAAGCTTATACTGTTGGAGGTCAATATACAGCGGGTGTAAATGCAGAAAAACACATCGTGCTTTGGAAGAATGGTTCGGCAGTTACTGGTGTTCCAACTGATGGTACAACTTACAAAAGAGGAGATGTTGTTGGCGACGCAAAAGTAGCATACATCGGAAGTGGAATGAGTTTTACTCCACGTCACGTTATTGCTAACCAAAATTATCATTTTGCAGTTTATGCATTCAATGGTCCGGATGGATTTGAAAACTACAAAACAACTGCTCCAGCAACAGGAAACATAACGAGTCAAGGTGCGCAAATTGGAAATTACTACAACGGAATTAATTCCAATTCATCCTCATTTGTTACCAACTTATCCTCATTGATTAATCCTCACAATTTTGTTTCGTATTTCAATTACAAAACAACTATGATGAATCAATTTGAAATTCGTGATACAACGGCTGGTCAATCTTATGTGGTTTGTGTTTATTCAGGTGAAAGAAAAGTATTTAATGACCCATTTGATTGGACAGCAACGGGTTATTCTCGTGAGCACACCTATTCACATTCATGGATGCAGACTTTCCCTGCTGACAATCCTGAGCAAAAAGAATACAATGACCAACATAATTTATACCCAACAAATCTTCAAAATGCGAATACACCAAGAAGTAACTTGCCTTTAGATATTATCACTGGAAACACTGTATTTAGCTATTTGGGTTGTGCCGTTGGATATAATAGTTCAAATCAATTGTGTTTCACTCCTCGACCAGAACAGAGAGGTAACGCCGCAAGAGCAATTTTCTACATGGCCACATGCTATAATGGTCAATTAGGGAACAATTGGCAAATTCCAACAAATCAAAATCAAGATATTTTGAAACAATGGCATTATGCTGACTTACCAGATAATTAT
>JBIJBD010000058.1:0-13914 GCA_044345395.1 Crocinitomicaceae bacterium
CCATTCCAATATACAGTGCCAGAAGAAGAAGTTGGTGTAGAAGGAGATGCATAGGTTGTTGCTATTGTTGTCCCCTGTGTTGTGCCATTTTGTAATAAAGAACCGCTTGGTTTGTACCAAACACCTGAGCTTAGTTTTACTGGGTTTAGATCAAAACCGGCATCTCCGGTAAAATCTCCAGAAGCAAAACCGAGCTGAATATCATAAGTAGGACTTGTAATTCCTGTTGGCTCAACAAACCAGGATCTATTTAAATGGCAACTCATTGCATCACTCATTCCCGTAACTTTAGAGTTCTTCGTCCAAACTTGAATACTTGCATTTGATAAAGTACCACCCTTCATGACAACTGTCACAGGCGTGTATTTACTTCCCGTTCCAATAGGAAAGGAATAAGTAGCATTGGATGTTGAATTGACATTATGAATTAATTTTGAAGGCGTAGTAGCATCTAACGCCACGATGTATGAACTTGCACTACCACCTGTAATAGTTCCATTTGCTGAGGAGGTTCCCATAGTAAGCGTTTTGCTATTCATATCAAGAATTCCGCTTGTAAGGGTCAAGGTACCCGTAATGGTCATGTCTTTGGCTGCTGTTAGCGTTCCACCGGATTTATTAATAGTTATGTTTGAGAATGAGAGAGCAGAGGTGCCGTCGAGGGTTTGAGCTCCCCCTCCGTTTAATGTTAGAATTGCAGAACCAGGAGTGAATGTACCGTTATTTGTAAAATTACCCGCTAAACTATATGCTCCCGATCCAGAAACAGTTAATGTTCCGGAGGGGTTAATTGTTGTGTTTCCAGTAAATGTTTTCGCTCCAGTACCTCCAAGCGTTAGCGTTCCGGTAATTGAGGAGTTACCTGTAATTCCCAATGTAAAATTATTACCAACAGTCAATGTGCCACCTGTGACAGTAAGGTTTCCTGCCACCGTTGAATTCGCATCTGTTGTAGCAGTTCCAGAACAGTTTACAGTTAAGTTCCCAAATGTTTGACCAAAATTCGTAGGTGTTGTGGATGATGTACCCGTAATATTACATGTAGAGGCAGCATCCCACGTTGCGCTAGGTAAAGATTGTCCATTGCAATTATGTTGATAAGTACCCCCTGAAGCAACAGACATAGTTCCAGTTGTAGCTAAAGAAGTTCCAGTTCGAGTAAAAGTTCCATTAATCAATAAATCAGGAGTTGAGGTCCCAGCCGCAACAATAAAGGTTGTATTTGCACTTTGCACGAACGTTTTAGATGCTGCTACTACGCATTGTGCGTTAGAGCCAGCAACGTTGAATCTTATATTGTTTGATTGACCTGTACTTTCAATTGTTTGATTACCAGTTACTCCATTGAGAATAATATCAGTAATAACCGCAGATTGGCTAGCGGTTTCTGTAATTACGCCCCCGGTGTGAGAGAAGTTTGCTGCAACATATAGATATGAAGCAACAGAACTTGAAGCAAATGAACTTGATTCTTGAGATAGGTCTAAAGTACCACTACTCATATTAAAATTCCCATTAATATTGAGATTGTTTATTCTAGAGAAGCTAGTACCCTGATCAGAGTTAAGAATATAAGAGCCAGAGCTTAGTAAAAAATCTCCTGTAATATTCATACTTCCATCATTATAATAGTTTGATAAATATGCAGTTCCGTTACTTTGTGAATAATTACCTGAAATATTAACAGTTACATCATTACCAAGATTTGCCATGTAGCTAACTGATCCTGAACCAGAATGTACAATATTACCACCTACACTAATAGTTAATGCATTTGTTGAAGAAGAAACGCCAATAGATCCTGAAGAATTAAAAGTTAAATTTCCATTGATGGTAATTCCCGATCCTGATGTTCTCATAATAAATGAAGATGAACCATTGATAAACACATTTCCAAAAGATTCAGTAAACTCATTATCATTGACAGACTGATCAAGTTGTAGTGTTGAATTTGCATTCCATGTAGCCGTTGGAAGCGTACCACCTCCGCTAACATTATGAACATATTTCGCTCCTGAGGCAAAAGTTAAAGTGCCCCAGCTGTTCGCTCCACTTGTAGTTCTTGATATTGTTCCGTTATTTAAGACCTCTGTTGTTGGAGATGTTACAGTTAAAGCTCCAGGAACCGTGAAATTACACGCGTTGATTCCATCACCAATAATTATTTTGGAACCTGTTCCTGAAACGGTCCAATTTGCTCCAATTGTTGGAGTTGAATTATTTGATATGATGTAGCTGACACCATTTGAAGTAAAATTAGAAGGTGCAGTTCCGCTACCATCGGATTTAGACCCCCAAGAAGAAGTCAATTCCAAATTTCCTGTTGATTTTGAATAATAAATTGACGCAGGGACAATTTCACCCGTGCCCAATTGCATGGCGGCGCCGTATCCTGAAAAGGTGATTTGATCCAATTGCGCTGAGGTAAGCCCAGAGGCTGAGCTGCCTACATAAATTTTGCCGGCGGTACCAGTAGCACCCGCTGAACCTGTCCAGCCTGATATGGTTAATGTAGTACTTCCAGTCCAGTTGACCAAGTTACTTGCACTAAAGGTTAAAATGTGCGAGCCAGTGCCTAAATTAATAGAGGAGCTTGCAGATAAAGTCAAAGTTCCTAATGTTTCAGAATAGCCAGTTGAAGAGCCTGTGCTAAAAGTTCCACCACCTAAAATTAAATTAGATGAGTTCGAAATTCTTTCAGATGATGAAATTGATAAAATACCAGCATTAACCGTTGTATTACCTGTATACGAATTAGAACCAGAAAGTATCCAAGTTCCGGTATTTCCTTTTGTTAAACTGCCATTACCTAATATGCCTGTCACTGTTCCACCAACTCCTCCACGCAAGGTTAATAAATAGGCTCCTGATATTGTCCCAGCATTTGAAATAATTATCTCCCCTGCACCCGTTATTCTAGCATCAGAACCTAGAGTTATCAATCCACTATAAGTTGCCGAATTTACACTAGAATTATACAAGGATCCAGTTGTTGTCCCTATACCTGAACCATTAATTGTAAGAGGTTCAGCAATACCTAAAGTAAATCCATTTAAATCAAGTACAGCACCACTTGAAACCACAGTTCCTGAGGCACTAGTGCCCAATGGTGTATTAGTAGCTCCACCAGCGGCACCAAGCTTCAATGTTCCAGCAGAAATTGTAGTCAAGCCAGTGTAAGTATTTGATCCTGATAAAATAAGTGTCCCAGATCCAGCTTTTATAATAGCACCACTTGTGCTGTTTCCAGAATTACCTGTGATCGTCAATTCTGTAGCCGCTGTCGAAATTTCAATAGTACTTGTAGTGGACGCCGTTAAAGAAAACGCCCTATTTGTAGAAGCTGTTGATCCCATGTATTGCAAGGTGCCACCACCAAGAACTATATTTCCAACTGCATTCGTAGCTTGACCTAAATTACCTGCAACACCACCATTACCAATTGCTACTACGCTTAATGAACCGGCATTGATAGTTGTTACACCAGTATAGGTATTTGTTCCAGAGAGAGTTAATGTTCCACTTCCAGCCTTCGTTAAACCACCTGCACCACTAATTACACCGGTAGAAATAGCAGTTACATTAGAACCATCAACCGTAAGTAGATAACCTCCATTTACAATATTTCCAGTTAGTGTTAATCCACCAGAACCAGTTGATTTAGTAGTTGCGGCTGCCGTTAATGTGACTGGAACAGACAAAGAGGCAGGGCTTGCTGAACTATTAAATAAAGCCCCGGAACTACTTACTCCTATTCCGGCAATATCAATGCGCTGCCATGTTGAAAGCGTTTGTGCATTAATATCTAAAGCACCTCCTGAATTGACCTTAATAACGCTAGTTGATGAACCTGTCCAAGAACCTGTAACCTTGTATTGATGTCCATTTTGAATAATAAATGTTTGGCCGGCAGTGGTAAAAGACGACGGTGCTGAACCAGAACCATCAGTCGCTGAATTCCAATTTGATAATGATTGAGCATCAGCATTTACGCCAGCTGAGGGTTTAGAATAAAAGGTTGTGGGTGCTGCCGCAACCTGGGAAATTGTTATATCATCAATATGAATCCACCAATCACCAGTTGACCAAACAACCTCAAATCGAAGGTATGAATTTGACTGAGCTGTGTAAACAAAAGATGGAATATTGACCAAATTACAGACATCATTTCCTGCATCGTTACTTCCGTCAAGTGTAGAATTTGCAATATCTATCCATGTATTGTCACTTTGTCTCCACCATTGCCATTTCAATGTGCCCCAATTGACAGTTACAGCAGTTTGAGGGTTGTAGTTTACTAATTTATAACGATAAGAAATTGATACAGCACCTCCATTTGAAGCCCCTAAATCTGGTGACGAAGTAGTGCCGTCTGTAGAGGTATTATAAATATTTTTTCTCAAATTATAGTTCCCAGTCACACAAGTACTTTGATTATTGGCCGTTAAACAAGAGCCCCATCCTTCATTAGTAGATGATGTTGCTGAGCTTCCAAAAGTATAACTCTTACTAATTTGCCCCCACCCCTTGTTTACCAAAAGCGAAGTCAGAATTAAGAAGGTAGAAGTGAGAAGATTGAGAGTTAAGACTGAGCGTTGACCTTCTTCGCTAAAGCTGCGAAGCTTGAGAAATTTTGAAGATCGTGAGGTTTGAGGCTTAAGCTTTGGGCCTGAGGCCTGAAGCTTTGAAACAAACGAACTAAACAAATGTTGAAACATGGTTGACATGGGTCGTGAATTTGAGTGCAAAGTTCTTACAATTTACGAGCTAAACGAAGTATGTCCAATATACAGACGTACTACAAATTAAGTGCTTGGTTTGGAGATGTTAAGAAAGAGTTATACATTTGTTATACAAGGAGGGAGCGAATGTAGAATGCAGAATTTTGAAATAAGAGTTGGGGGTTGAGTATTAAATGAATGAATTAGATGAGGAGTTTTAGTCGAATTTTAAGTTTTTTGGAATTGAGAATGAAGCAACTTGTTTTGTTGCTACTAGTTTTGCGTTCTATTGACTCAGAAGCACAACAAAGCAATCCCTTACTCGATTGGGTTAAAACCCACGAGCATGTTCAACTCAAAACGTGTATCGACACCCTGCAAAAAAGCATTCATACAGCACATACACAAAAGCAGTATCGGGAAGAATCAAGTTACTTGCAGAAATTGTCGCATCTTTTTCTGACGCGTATCAAAAACTTCGATAAAACAATGGGGTGTATCGAGCAAATTAAAACGATAGCTAACTTATCAGGAAATCAAGAATTTTTGATTGATTACTACAACCAGCTAGGTGTGACGTATTACTACGAACAGCTCGACATGCCCAAATCATTTGAGTATTTCAAAAAGGCTCTCGAGCTGAGTAAGAAACTGAATATCGAAAAGAATATTTCACGTACACTTTCAAATTATGGATTGGCGTATTTGGAGAAAGAAAATTACGAAACCGCATTGACCTATTTCCGTCAAGCAATTGCATCGTACAAAAAAGAATACAATAAAGAGGGTACCATGGAATTTTACTCCAACATGGGCGTTGCTTTCATTTATGCTGAAAAATACGATAGCGCAACTTACTATTTGGATAAATCACTTCTACTAGCAAAAGAAACACCCGGGTTAGATGATGATGCGGAACGCTTGATGTACCTTGGTGTTTTTAATCAGGAAATTGGTAAAAATGATAAAGCCCTAGGATATTTACTTGATGCATTTAAACTCATCCAAAATTTGAGTTCTTTTCGTAGTAAAATTCTAGTTTGTGAAGGACTTGCGGATGCCTACGCAGGTACTGGGCAATACAAAGAAGCGCATGATTTTCGAAATAAAGAAAAATTATACCGCGATTCGCTGCGTATTGTAAGTTTGGAGGAAAGCTCTTTGTCATATAAGTACAAATCCGAATTAGACGACTTGAAAAATCGGAATCGAATACAACAAATTGAGAAAGATAAGGAAGGTGAAAGATTTCAGTTTTGGGTGGTTATTGGCATTTTAGCGATTATTCTGTTGACAGGATTTGTTATTTTCTTAGTATTTCGCCATAGATCCAATCAAAAACGATTATTCTTATTGAACGAGAAAGAAAAGCTTGAAAAAAATCAAGTAACCCTTGAATTAGAAGCCAATGAACGCGAAGTCGCAGCAAAATCAATGTTTCTTTTGGAGAAGGATAACTTGATTAATAAAATTTCTGATAAATTGCGAGCCACCTTGCCCAAACTTGAAGGGGAATCCTATACAGTTGTGAATGGTTTAATCTCGGAGCTGCATTTTTCTATCAACAACAAGCGATGGGATGAGTTTGAATTGCGATTCAATAAAGTGCATCCAAATTTTATCCATAACCTTGAGAAAAAGCACCCGAAACTCAGCAACAATGAGCGTAAACTCTGCGCCTTTCTATTGATGAACATGAGTTCGAAAGATATTTCTTCTATTACCGGTCAAACTGTTCATAGTATTAACATTGCGCGAAGTAGGTTGCGCATTAAACTGCAATTAGTTCATTCTGGAGAAGACCTTTCCTCTTTTTTAGGAAGATTTTCAACCTAAACTGCGAATGACTTCCATCAATCGCTTAACTTTCTTTTCGTCTACCCGAAGAATAGTCTCGGAAAAAGCAGATTCTTCGTCCAGGAGCACCTTAGTGGTTCCTGAAAAATGAATAGAAGTTGCATTTGCTTCAGTAATGAGGCGTCGGACGTTATTTATGTTCACTCCTCCCCCAGGCATAACCTCTATTATTCCTTTTGCAAAGGATATCATTTGTTTCAACATTGGAAACCCTGCATCTACGTTGGAGCAAAATCCAGATGATAAAATTCTATGGTATCCAAGTTCCATGAGTTCATCCATTGACCTTTTCCAATCAATACTCTCGTCAATTGCACGGTGAAAAGTAAGTGGCATAATACCACTAATAGATTTTACTTCTTTTAAAAATAAACCATCTAATTCAAAATTCTCTTGAAGAGCACCGATTGTAATGCCTGCAGCGCCATTCTCTCTGAAATAAGAAACGTCATTCAACATCACTTTTTTTTCGTCTACACTGTAACAAAACCCTCCTGCTCGCGGCCTAATCAATACATGAGTTTCTACACCTAAATCTTTGGCTAGTTGAAATAGACCCGGTGAAGGCGTCAATCCTCCTTGATCTAAATCCTGACAAAGCTCCACACGCGTCACGCCAATAGTTGCAGCGATGAGTAATGATTCAACAGAAGACGCGCAAAGTTCGACAGCGATGGAATTAGTCATATCAACCAAAATTCGTCATTTTTTGAAAGTTAATCGTTAAACGAAGAAAAAAAAGGGGCTATTTTCCCTATATTTGTATGTAGTAGTAAAACGAATATGGCGACTAAAACCTCAGAACAACCAGTTCAGCAAATGAAATTTAACGAATTCAAACAACAAGTCTTAGAAGACTTTCGATTGGCATGCGAATCAAGAGAAGCTTCACTTCTTGGTCGAAAAGAAGTTCTTACCGGAAAGGCAAAATTTGGAATTTTTGGAGATGGCAAAGAACTTGCTCAGATCGCTCTTGCCAAGCAATTTCAGAAAGGTGATTTTCGTTCAGGTTACTACCGAGATCAAACGATTATGTTGGCCATTCATGAGTTGACTATTCAACAGTACTTTGCTGGCCTTTATGCGCACACGGATGTTGACGTTGAACCTTTGTCTGCTGGTCGTCAAATGGGTGGTCATTATGCTACAAGAAATTTAGATAAAGAGGGTAATTGGAAGAACTTAATGGAGCAACGTAATAGTTCTTCTGACATCTCCCCAACTGCTGGTCAAATGCCTCGATTGGTAGGATTAGCGCAAGCATCAAAAGTATACAGAAATAACTCCAACCTTCATACAGAAACCTTTCAAAAATTTTCAAATAAAGGAAATGAAGTAGCTTTTGGAACAATTGGTGATGCTTCAACCTCTGAAGGTCCTTTTTGGGAATCTATAAACGCTATGGGTGTGATGCAAGTACCTGTGGTTATGTCAGTTTGGGATGATGGATATGGAATTTCAGTACCACGTGAATACCAGACCACGAAGGGTAGTATTTCAGAGGCCTTGGCGGGAATGCAGCGAACAAAGGAGAAACCCGGATATGAAATATTTGTTACCAAAGGTTGGGATTACCCACATTTGTGCGAGACCTACGAAAAGGCAGTAAAACTCGCGCGCGAGGAACATGTTCCTGTTTTGGTGCACGTTCAAGAAGTAAATCAACCACAAGGTCACTCTACTTCTGGTTCGCATGAGCGCTACAAGTCTGCAGAACGCATGCAATGGGAAAAAGATTATGATTGTATCACAAAATTTCGTGAATGGATCCTGGCTTTTAATGCAAATGGATTGACTATTGCTGATGATGCTCATTTGGACGACATTGCCAAGGAAGCCAAAGAAGCGGTGCGACAAGCAAAAAATGATGCTTGGAAAGCTTTTACCTCAGAAATTAAAAAAGATATTGACGGATTACTTCCCATTTTACGTTCACTTGGTCAAACCTCTGAAATAGGAACATCCATAAACGCTATTGCCGATGAGTTGGAAAAAGCTTTTGAACCGATACGAAAAGATGTATTGGGATATGCTCGAAAAGCACTTCGTATAGCCATTCACACTCAGTCTCCATCGAAAAAATCCTTACAGGAATGGATTCAACAAGCCCTTGAAGCCAATTTTGATCGTTACAGTTCCGTATTATATTCCGCTTCCGCACATGCAGCCACCAAGGTAAGCGGAATTGCACCTGAATATTCTGGTGATTCAAACATGGAGGATGGCAGAATTATTTTACGTGAAAACTATAGAAAATTACTTGAAAAATACCCTGAAGTTCTTGTTTTTGGCGAAGATGCCGGTAAAATTGGAGGTGTAAACCAAACATTAGAAGGCCTGCAAGAACTGTTTGGAGAAATTCGCGTTTTTGACACCGGAATCAGAGAATGTACGATTATTGGTCAAGGCATCGGAATGGCGATGCGCGGGTTACGTCCCATTGCGGAAATTCAATACCTCGATTATTTACTATATGCCATTCAAGTTCTTTCTGATGACCTAGCCACCGTACAATATAGAACAAAAGGTGGTCAAAAAGCCCCACTTATTATTTCTACAAGAGGACATCGATTAGAGGGGATCTGGCACAGCGGATCTCCAATGGGAATGATCGTTAATGCCGTTCGAGGGATACATGTTTGTGTTCCTAGAAATATGACAAAAGCTGCAGGATTCTACAATACTTTACTTAAAGGGGACGAACCATCTATCGTGGTGGAACCACTAAATGGATACAGAACAAAAGAAAAAATGCCAATCAATATTGGTGACTTCTGTGAAGCATTAGGTGTTCCTGAAATCGTAAAAGAAGGTAAGGACTTGACAATAGTATCTTATGGCTCTACGTTTAATTTATGTCAGCAAGCAGCAGAAACCATAGAAGAATTTGGAATATCAGTTGAACTAATAGATGTTCAAACGTTACTTCCATTTGACGTTCATCACCTAATAGCCGAATCTTTGAAAAAGACCAATAGACTTCTAATTGTTGACGAAGATGTAAGTTCAGGAGCAAGCGCCTTTATTTTGGATAAAATCATGGTAGAACAAGGAGGTTATTATCACTTAGATTCCAAACCTGTAACATTAACAGCAAAAGACCACAGACCTGCCTACGGAACCGATGGCGACTATTTTTCTAAGCCTAGTATTGATGACATTATCGAAACAGCTTACAGTATAATGCAAGAGGTCGATCCGGTAAAGTTTCCCGCGTTATATTAACCGATTGATTTTAGCTTGGGCTTAAAATTATCGAAGATGGTTAAGAATAACATCAATAAAACCTTATGTTAAAAGGTAATCGCATTTGCACGCCTGACATGCTTTCAATTTTCTTCAATTCTTTGTAGTAAGTCAATAATTCTTCAGGAAGTTGATTAGCTGAAGACTCTTCCTTTTCGTCCTCATCTTTTTCGTTTTCATCTTCTAGAAAATCCATTAATTTGTCAGCAAAATCTTTTTCCACCAGCGGATAATACAATACTTCGTCTTTATTTCCGTTCACCAAATTTGCTGCGTAAGCTATGGCTGCCGTTAAACCACCAATTTCATCAACCAAGCCAATTTTAACTGCATCAGATCCGGCCCATACCCTTCCTCTTGCCACCTTGTTGACATTTTCTTTCGTCATTTTTCTTCCTGTCGCTACCTTCGAAAGGAAATCATCGTAAATTTCGTCGACTTCTGCTTGGGTTATACTCAATTCCTCCTTGGTTAGCTTGCGGTTTAAGGACAAGGAACCGTGTTTATTTGTCGAAACGCGATCAAAGGTTATTCCCAATTTATTTTCCAACATTTTACCAGTGTATGGAATCATCCCAAAGACTCCAATTGACCCGGTAATAGTACTGTTTTCTGCAAAAATCCGATGAGCAGGTGCCGCTATATAATATCCTCCTGAAGCTGCCACGTCGCCCATTGAAACAATTACTTTCTTTTTTGCCTTGGTAAGCTCCACTTCACGCCAAATTTCGTCACTCGCTAATGCACTTCCTCCCGGACTGTTTATCCTAAAAACCACAGCTTTAATATTGTCCTCCTCTCGAACTTTTTTCCAAAGTTTACATAATTTTTCAGAGGCAATTCCATCACCGTCACGTGAAATATCACCCTCCGCAACTATCACAGCTATTTTCGGCTTTTCAATTTGTCTAGTTTCTTGGTCTTCAAAAAAGAAATACTTTCCATATTTTTCTACGGCAAGAATATTCAAACTACTAGGGTTGTCTACACCTACTTTTTTCGCTAGGACCTGCATCACTTCATCCTTATATTTCACTCCATTGATAAACTTAAATTTTACGGCATCTTGCATCCGTCGCAACGACAAACTATCCGCATATATATTCAGTTTTTCAACACTAATACTTTTATCTTTTGAAATGTCTTGGCATATATCGCTCCAAATTGAATTCATATAGGTTTTTGTTTGAAGCCTACTTGAATCACTCATTTCTTTTCGAAAAAACGGTTCAACAGCACTTTTAAAATCATTGTTCTTTCCACGAATGACTTCAACTTCGACATCCAATTTTTCCAAAAGTCCAGTATAAAACATGACTTCTCCACCTAATCCTGTCCATTGAAAAACTGTTGAAGGAAAACCATACACTTCATTCGCGGCAGAAGAAATGTAATATGTTTTCTGAGACACATATTCTCCTGATAAATAAGCTACTACAAATTTTCCGCTTTTTTCAAATTCATCGATTGCTTTACGAATTTCTTTGGCAGTTGAAACGCCGCAATTCACATCACCAAGCTCTAAAAACAAACCTTTAATTCTATCGTCATTCTGAGCTTTTTTCAATCCATATAAAATATCTGGAAGACCTTTTTTTTGTTTAAAAGAGAAGGTGCTAATTGATAAATCACTCGAGCTTTGTTCCGCAATTTCACCTTCTAACTTCATGTGTAAAACCGTATTATCTTTCACTTCTAATTCACTGTCACCCATCCCGAAGAATAACGTCAAAACACCAAAAAGTGATAACATATATATTACCGTGGAAATTATTCCTCCGATTACCACCGCCAAAAAGCTAGGCCAAAATATTTTTCCGAATTTGATTTTTCCTTCAGTCATGTTAGAACAGATTACCTAAGCGCAAACTTGAATTCACCAAATTCATTTTCAACGAAAATCTTATTTCGCGACCATATTGATTAAATTGCAATGCTTCCAAGGCGTTTCCGGCACGATAAAGTGGGAAATACACGCTTAAAACAGGTCCTAATTTCATTCCAACTCCTGCATTCAAGGCTGTTTTGTTACCAGCGATTCCTGCATCCACAAAAACACCAAACAATTTAGGAATATAAGGTATCTCCGAGTAAATACTTACAGTTGACAAATTCTCAAAACGCTCATTTTGGTCATTCGCCGTATTAAAACCTCCCATGTTATTCATACGTTGATTGCTCCATAATCCGTTAGGTTGAAATCTTCCAAAATAATATTCTTCCATATAAATATCTTGATCACCCATAGCGCCACCAAAGGAATACAAAAATGACGATTGATCTGTATTTGTTGCCAAATTCCAACCTGTAAAGGCACGAACCTCCATCCAACGTTTTTGTTTGTTTCGTAAATAGCGCCATTTGTACTTCATTTCAGTTTGAACACGGTTCATAGAAACATTTGGTTCAAAATAATCTATTAAGTCGTCGACACGATTTCTATTTGCATATTCATAGCGAACTTTCCAATCAAAACGATGATCTGTTAAATTAACATTGTACGAATATTGCAGAAAACCTCCTAGCTGTGTGAATCCGTTCATTCCGTAATCATCCTTTCTAAATGAACCTTGCACCAACACATCATGTGAGGTAGGACTCGCCTCTCCACGATTTCCTAAATTCAATTTGAGATAAGGCGCCAAAGACACTAGTTGCGCGTCCTTAGAATCTCCAGTTCCGAAATGACGTAACGACATTCCAAGTTTGGAGGATTTAATCCGTGTTGCCGGTAAAAAAGTGTAAATAAACTCTGCCATACCAACTGGTCGCAATCTTTCTGTTGAAAATTGAGGAGCAAAAACAAATTGAAAAGGTTTAAATGGAATACCAAGGTTGTGAATTGCACCTCCAATCATAAATCCATCGTATGCATTTCCACCGATGGTTGGAGTCCAGAAGAAGTTTGTTTTATTTATATCGTGATCGCCGATTAAAAACTCACCTTTCAAAGGCTCGCAGAATGGGAATAGTTTCTTATTCCAATGGTTATTCGAACGTTTCAATTCAGGAATATCTTTACTTACATCTATAGAAAAACGAGAATAATTTGTGCCGTTAAAAGTTATGATAGATTTCTTTGCTGGCTCCGCCCATTTGGTCTCCACTAACATACTATCTCTATCCTTTTTATCTATAAAAGCATTCACCTCTATGGGCCCTTGCACTTGTCCTACGTTTTTGACGGTTACTTGCGTCGTATTGGTAAGTTTATCCTTTTTAACGCGCTGAATTTTGTAATCTATATGTCGCGTCGTTTGAATTAAATCTGTGAACAACCAACTCAGGTTTTTACCTGTTGAAGATTCAATTAATTTCTTCATATCTTCAGGTTGTGGGTGCTTGAATTTCCATTGCTCATAATATTCATGCATGGCCTTGTCAAAAAGCTCCTCTCCAAGATAATCTTTAAGGTAGAAAAACACCAACCCAGTCTTCTGATACATAATAATGCCATAATTTGCCGAGGTGAAAGCTGCAGAATGGGTTTCAATAGGTTGATCCAAACCGAATCCAGCAATAGCGCGGTAAGAAATATCTCCCATATCATGGTGATCTAGATCGTCAAGGTGGAATTTTCCATTTAATACCATGTCTGAAAATCGCGTATTGTTCGGATATTTCGTTTGGATATAACGCATTTCATTTAAGGTATTCATTCCTTCGTCCATCCAACCATGAACACGTTCATTTGAACCAAGTATTCCATAAAACCAATTATGTCCAACTTCGTGAACAATTACAACTTCCAACTCTTCTTTTGAAGAAGCGTTTCCAATTACAGTTACGTTTGGATATTCCATACCGCCTCCTGCCGAAATAGTTCCATCCACAGCCGTAACTTGATTGTAAGGATAATCGCCGTTCCAAAGTGAATAATAATACGTTCCATCGTTAATGTATTCAATCGCATGTTGCCATGTCTTGACATTTGACGGCACAAACATGGCCCATGATGTAACCTTACGTTTACTTTGAGGTAGTTCAACTTCACCCTTTAGCACTGCATAGCGCTTATCGGCAAACCACGCAAAATCGTGTACATTATTCTGCGTGTAGCGAATTGTTTTCATGTTGGGAGAGGAGGGCG
>JBIJBD010000226.1:0-3382 GCA_044345395.1 Crocinitomicaceae bacterium
CCAATGCCAGATGCTGTTTCTTTCGCCTTTTTAAATAAGAAATCAAGCTCACTTTGTGTTTGTAAATCACCAGTGGCACCAACTACATAATTTTCAGGTAAAGTAATCGTAACGTCAAAAGAACCGTATTCAGAGTAAAATTCACCTTGATTTAAATATGGGATTTGGTTCCAACCATTTTTGTCATAAACCGCGGGTTTTGGATACCATTGCGTAATTTGATAAGACTGACCAACATGTCCAAGACGAGAAATTTCTCCCGATGGAATTTTAACCTTGAACGGGGTTTCTATGGTAATCCGTTCTCCTGGCCTTAAGGGTTTAGCCAACTGTAAAATACAAATATCCATATGCTCTGGATCATAATCCCATTTGAGCATCGAACCTTCGGATTTGAAATTCAACGAATCAATCCATCCGAGATCACTTTCTGGACCATAAAACAATTCTGTTTGGCCATTTTTATACAATTGTTTGGCTAAAGCACTATTACGATTGCGGTAGGCATTAGGCCATAAATGAATATAAAGTTTCTCGAGAACATTTGGCGAATTATTGACATACTCCATGGATTCAAAACCTCTCAGGAAGTGATTTTGGTCGTCAAGAGAAACGTTTATTTTGTAATTCACCTCTTGTTGCCAATAATCTTGCGTAAAGGCCAATTTCACACTTAAAATCAATCCTATTACTAGAATACTTGTGATTTTTTTTCTCATTACCTATTTTTTTTACAAATGTAATCTTTTGACGATTCATCTCAAGATTTGTTACTTCTATAAAAATAAAAAGGCCTTCTTTTCAGAAGACCTTTTTCTATAAATCATTAATGAAAATTATTTAATTACCTTAAATTCTACCCGCCTGTTTTTGGCTTCTTTCACATCGGCATCGTCATCCTCAACAATGTCTGAACTTGCTTGTAAACTGCTTTTGTGAGAAGCTTTCAAACGAGACGCATCAATTCCATTCTTTACTAGGTAGTTAATAACCGCTTTAACACGTTCTCTGTCTAAATCTTTATATTGTTCGTCTTGTGCACCGGCTTCATCTTCTTTAACATCTGTGTGACCAATCACTTCTATAGACATTTTTGGATCTTCCTTCAATGCTTCCAAAATAAATGAAAGATTATCTGTAGCATTAGAAGTAAATTTAGCCTGTCCACCTCGGAAGTGAACTTGATGTGCTTCTACCTTTTGAGACAAGGTCATTTTCTCGTCTAGCTCAATAGGCTTGTTATAAATTACAGGAGAAAATGACTCTTCTAAGTTAACCACAACCGGTTTATAACATTCACATTCTTCTTCTTTATCAATCAAACGAATAACAACATTATCTATGTAATAGTATGCATGATTCATTGCTTCTACTTCTGATTCTTTTGGTTTTTTTACCGATTCAAATTTCCATGGCGTATCAGTAGATGTATATGCTTGATTGGATTGAAAATTCCCGATACTAATATATTTCTCATCTCCCTTTGCTACATAAACATTACCGACTTTCTCCCATCCAAAAAATCCTTTGACGATTCTTCTTGGAACTCTGTCTTTTGTAGGATTTAAAACCAAATGATCATCGGTATCACCAACCTTTGGGGGCTCTGCACCAAATGGACTTTTAGAGAAATACAATCCTAAATTGTTAATTGCATATTTCGAGCTTTCAGCTAAAGAAGCATCGTAAGAAACGCAATATTTCAAACCTTTTTTGAGTGTTACCGTTTCCTTACCTTTTTTCAAAGCAATAGTAATATAACTCCGCTCCATGTTACCATTTTTCCCTGGTTTGTATGCGATTACACCAGCATACGAATCACCTTGACCATCTTTTGGGTTTTCAGAGCCAAAAACATTATTAGGTATACCAACATCACCTGAGGCATCTTTCATAAAGAGATCTGCTTTTACTTCCATGGTTGAGAGTACCTCTCCTTCCAACATTTCAACTGCACCTAATTCCGTAACTGTTTCTTTATCCTTAGTGTTTTCAAAAGTCATTTTGAATACCTCTTTTTCATTCCCTTTTCCTTTTTGTGCAAAGGAGAAGCTTGTCATTCCGGTGGCCAAAACAACCGAAAACGTCGCGAGGGTTACATACTTACAATTCATAATTTTTAACGGTTTTAATAAATACTTTCACCTTTTCAGGGTCAATATCTGGATAAACTCCATGACCCAAATTTACAATATGTCTTTGACTTTTAAAGGATTTCAACATATTTATTGTTTCTTTCTCAATTAATTCATTGGAACCATACAACACGCAAGGATCTAAATTTCCTTGTAATGTCTTTGTTTCACCGACCAAATTTCTTGCAACGTGAACATCCATATTCCAATCTAATCCTAACGCAGTACATGGTAATTTAGAAATATCGTCTAAACTCGCCACTGCACCTTTGGAGAAAACTGTTAAAGGAACGCCTTCAAATGCCTTTACAATTTTATTAATGTAATAAACACCGAATGTTGCGTACTGATCACGTCCCAAAATTCCCGCCCAAGAATCAAATATCTGTAGCGCGTCCGCTCCAGCATCCAACTGTCCTTTTAAATAGTCAATTGTCACATCCGAAATGCGGTTTAGCAATTCATGTGCCAAATCGGGTTTTGTGTACAATAGTTTCCTTGATTCAGAAAAAGTTTTCGATCCTCTACCTTCCACCATGTAACACAAAATTGTCCATGGAGCACCAGCAAAACCAATTAACGGCACGCGTCCATTGAGCTCTTTTTTAGTAAGCTTCAAAGCTTCAAAAACATATGAAAGGCGATCGTAAACATCAATTTTTTTATCGAGCAAAGCAAATTGTTCTTCTGTTCGAATCGTATTTTCGAACCAAGGTCCTTTTTGTTCAATCATTTGATAAGGCAATCCCATTGCTTCTGGAACCACCAAAATATCTGAAAAAATTATGGCAGCATCGACTCCTAAAATATCTACCGGTTGAATAGTTACTTCAGCTGCAAATTCAGGTGTTTCCACTAATTCCTTGAATCCTCCCATTTTAGAACGAACAGCTCTGTATTCAGGAAGAATTCTTCCGGCTTGACGCATTAACCAAACAGGATAACGGTCTAATTTCTCCCCTCTGTGGGCGCGCAGGTATAAATCATTTTTAAAAGACATGGACACAAAGATAAGGAATGATCATGTAAAGTATGAATCTACAATTCATAGAATCTACCATTGGATTTCTTTTTTTCCTAACATTCGCAAAAACTCGTTCGTTTTTGAAAAATGTTTACAGCCAAAAAAACCTCTATGACTCGATAGAGGAGATGGATGCACACTCGTGAGTACTAGGTGTTTTCTTTTATCGATAAAATCAGCTTTTGCGATCGCTTTAGATCCCCAAAGTATGAATACGATTCCC